>JAPLIO010000241.1 GCA_026389055.1 Candidatus Melainabacteria bacterium
ACTAGGTAACTACTACTCAAGCTAGCCAGCAAAAGGCTACGCTAGTAAGAATGATGCACCGCATCACAAAACAAGCTGTACCTAATAACGGCATCAAAAATAGCGTAGTTTCACGAACAATAAAAATAGGTAGGATGTTGCGGTAGAATAAGGCGGCAATTATAAGCTAGTTAGCCACAACGAATGTTAGAGACTTAAAGCCAATACGACCTTGGATACCGAGATTTAATTCTTACAAACTAATAAAAACAATCTACCAGAATAAATTGCCTGTTTATATAAGTTAATGTTACAAAACTGTTAAATACCCTCAAATGACTGTTTTAATACCATTTGACCGATTAAATAGCGTGTTTTGTCATTCCGAGCGTAGCCGAGGAATCTCCTTACCATCTAGGGGGATTTCTCGACAAGCTCGAAATGACAAGGTTTTGGTGATTTCCGTAGGGGGAGGGTTTCAAACCCTCCCGCTCCAAGATGTTACGCTATTTAATCGGTCAATTGGTATAAGAAGGGTAAGCCACCCAACACCAAAGCAAATAAAATCGTTCAGAAAGTTTGGGCAGCAGCAAAATACCCGCCACCCCGTAACTAGCCACTGCCACAATAAGGCACGCCCCCGCAGAAATATCTTTAATTCGTTTCGCCCGAATATCATAGTCTCCATTGGTGAGCAAATCCACCAACCATTCCACCACAGTATTGGCTAATTCCGCAAACAACACAAACCCCATCATTTGCAACAACATTGCCCAAGCTTCTAACGAAAGCCCCAATAGCCCTGCCAACGCAAAGGCACCGCTAACCAAGTAAGCATCAATGCGTAAATTTCGTTCCATTTTAAGGGCAAACCAAAGCCCTTCACAAGCGTATTTAACCGAAGCCAAAAAATTCGGTGCCGCAAACCCCTTGGATTCCTTCCCCCCAATAACACCCTTTAGCAAGCCCATTTGACGTAAATAACGCCTCACCAGCACTTTGGTTCTTCGTTGCGGTCTGTTTTGTTGAGGACTAGTAGTGTCAGACGAAACGGTCATTGTTACCTTGTTTAGCCTATATTCTAATTTTAGAAGCAGGTTGTTTTCTTAAGAAACTTGCATCGGCAGGGCTTGAGACCCTCCCGATGCAAAATAAAGCGTTAATAGCACGAAGATTATTAAAACTGTTTTTCAAGCATTGCTACTAATTCAGCTTTTTGCTTTACGCCAACGGCTTGATCAACAGGCTTGCCATCTTTAAAAACAACTAAAAACGGAATAGAGCTAACGCCAAACTGTTGGGCTAAAGCGATGTTTTCATCCGTGTTGACTTTAACCACTTTCGCTTTGCCTTCCAACGCAGTGGAAACTTCATCTAAAATAGGTGCCAATGTTCTGCAAGGTCCACACCAAGGTGCCCAAAAATCAACTAATGTAACGCCTGTGGCAACGGTTTCTACGAACGTTTCGGTGGTTACTTCTGCTACCATCATGGGGAAGCTCCTCTTTTTTTTCTATATCAAGCAAGAATAACAATGATTTTAATTAAGCATCATTTTAATGGTACCATACTTGAACGAAAAGGCAATGAAGCGTTCAGCTTCTTTTAATAGTTGAAACCCTCTATTGGCGAATCTACAGTTATAGCCTATAATAAAAAGGTCTCTATCAACGAACAGAAAGGGTTGTTCATCATGCCAGCCAAGATTTTAGCCGTTATTGCCCCAGAACGCTTCCGTGATGAAGAGCTGTTTGTACCACAAGCCGTTCTAACGGCTAAGGGGTTTGATGTTACCATTGCCAGCACAAAAACAGGCGTTGCCACAGGGATGTTAGGTGGTACGGCTACGGCTAGTATCACTATTGGGCAAGCCGATGCCAGCCAGTACGAAGCGATTGTTGTGGTGGGCGGTTATGGGTCTGTTGAATTTTTGTGGAATAACGCCGAGTTGCACAAACTGGTGCAAGGTTTTTACAAGGCGGGCAAGGTTGTTTCGGCTATTTGTGTTTCACCTGTGGTGTTAGCCAAAGCGGGTATTTTAACGGGCAAAAAGGCAACCGTCTTTGAAATGCCTGAAAGTTTGGAAGCCTTTGCCACCTTAGGTGTTACTTATACAGGTGAAGGGGTTACCGTAACGGATAAAACCTTAGTTACCGCCCAAAGCCCTGAACAAGCCACTGAATTTGCCCAAGCTATTGTGAATGCCTTAGAGTAACGATTAAATGTCATACTCTCTCATCGATTGTCCTTCCAGTTTTTAGCTGGTGGGCGTTAAGGGGGTTCTTGTTCGAGAACCCCCTTAACAATCCCCCACGAATTCAGGGGCAAGCCCCTAAAAACCCCCAAAAAGCCACCCGCCTATGCCACCAGAAGGGCATTGACGGCGGGATGTTCTTTTTGCCCCTTCGGTGGACGGAACGCATCGGCAGCTGCAGAGCAAATGCGATGGTCGTTCCTACTGGTGGGTTTGCATGCTTACATCAAGGTCTTTTTTATCGCCCTTCAGTTTGAAGTGCTGATGAAACTTACTGGTAACGCTTACCATGTAAGACCTGCCTTCCCGCTTCTTATGTACCAACTTCAGCTTCAACAATTCCTGAATATGGTCATACGCACTGGAGCCCCGCATTTCAATTAAATCCTTCTGCAACAAAGGCCCCCGAATAGCAATGACACTCAGTGTACGCACCGAAGCCACACTAATATCCATCGGTATCATTTTATTAACCAGCGGTTTATAATCCGCCCGCAACTGCAAAATATAGCCTTCCGCCCCATCATCAATTTCCAAAACGCTATCATCTCTGAAGCCATAATCCTGAATGAGCTCAATTAACGCATCTTCCGTCTCAAAAATAGAGGCCTCTACATGAGCCGCCAAATCATCCAACTTTAACGGGCGACTGGTTAAAAACAAAACCGCTTCAATTCGCCCTTTCAAAGGCAATGCCAACACATCTTCATTAACGCTAGCCGTAACCGAAACAGGCTGAACCACCAACACATCTTCGTTTTCGGGTTCAAGCGATTCTAGTTCGGGTTCAAAAGCTTCAGTTTCAGGTAACTCTTCAAATGTCATCATCATCAATTACGTTTCTATTCTTATTTTCTTTCATTCAGCCATATCGTCTGGGGAAAAAGCAGGAGCGATTAAAACAGCAGCTTCCACAACACAAACCGACCTTTCAGCTTTTCTGAAAAGACCTTCAAGTTTTGCGTCGTTACCCGAGCATCTTGAATAATGGTGCCCAAATTCCCTTGGTCAGACCCTGTTACTTTTTCAACATCGCCCAAAACACTGTTCAGCTTGGTTAAACTTTCGCCCACAAGGGTTAAATCTGTTTCTAGTTGCTGGCTTAGTTTTTCAGCTTTTAGCTTGTTTCTAGCGTCTTTGGTTAAGCCTTCCAATTGCTCCATCGTACTTTTGGAACGGGTCAGCAAGTCTTTTAAATCGTCGTTTTGCAACAACGCATTCAGTGAGGCGACAGACGTTTGTACATCGCCAATGGTTTTACGCACTTGCAATTGAAGTTTCGGGTCGCCGACCAAGCCATCAAGGTGAACAACCAATGAATTGAGCGATTTTGTCAGTTTATAGCTACTATTAACCAACGCATTCACATCGGCATTGAGGGTTTGGAATAAGGAATCCGTCGTACTAATTAACTTGGTCGCTTGTTTAGAAAGCGTCCGAATGTTGGATAAAATCTGCTGAATATCCTGAACGGTTTCTTCATCCAGCAAATTATTGAGCTTGTCGTTGGTAGCTTTCAACGCTTCAGCAGACGCAATTTGAATATCTAAAAATTCCTTCAACCGCAACGGAGGCTCCACCGTAAACCACTGAGAAGGCAAACTTTGAGGGTCGATGGAAGGAGGCTTCCAATCCGCACTAGTGGAAGTGAGATACAGGTAAGGCTCTTTGGCTGGCGTATCCGCCTGCACATGGTAAGATGCAAATTCGGGCATTAACACCCCTGGCTGGGTAATACGATAAAACAACCGATACCGATGGAAGGCTCGTTTTTTCACCAACGGGTTAGCACTTAAAGTGGGTAACAATTCCACTCGTTCCACTCTACCTACCGTTAAAGCCCCTTGAGCAGTGTTTAATTTTAGCGGAACGCTTTGAAGGGAAGGGCTACTAGGCAACGTACTTAATAAAGGTAGTTCAAACGGCGTATTTACTTCCACTTGCGTTAGCCGAGGAGGCGTAATTTCTAGCAATTTTTCACTAATTAAGCCAGATTGTTCAATGGAAACTACCGAAGCCTTGGGCGGTGGTGTGCCTTGTTGCGTAATACGAAAGCGAACCTTGATTTTGAAATTCTTGGCTTCAACAATCGGTTCAATGGCTTCAATAAAGCCAACTCGTAAGCCCATTAACTGAACGGGGGCTCCAATTTTAAGCCCATCAACATCTTGAAAAAAAACGTCATGCGTGGGACCTTGCATTAAGGCTCTGCCCCGCAACCAGTAAAGAACACCCGTCAGGCAAACTAAACTAACAATGGTAAAAACGCCTACTTTTATAACAGATTGTTTAGCCGAAGACACAGGCAATTACCCTTGAATACTTATTGATGTAATATTACCTTCTATCATAGCAGAAAGGGTGAATTCCGTCAGCGTTTTTCCTGAACAACCCACAAATTAGCCTTGAAATAGATGAATCGCCTGTTTATGGACGGCCTCGGCAATCTCCATCCACCCTTCAGAAAGCGTGGGGTGGGCGTGAACCGTTAAGGCTAAATCCGTTGCCGTTAAGCCACATTCCACGGCTAACGCTATTTCCGCAATCAATTCACCCGCATTAGGGGCAACCACTTCACCACCCAACACCACGTCAGTAGTGGCATCTACCACCAAAATAAAATGCCCTTTGGGCGATGAACCCGCCGTTAACGTATGCGAACGCCCCAACGCCCCAAGCGGGAAAATAACCGTCGTGGCTTGCGGATACCCCGACTCTTTCGCTTTGGCTTCACTTAGCCCCACTTGGGCTAATTCAGGGGCAGTATAAACCACCGCTGGTAAGGCTCGCCAATCTTTCACTTCGGGCAAACCCGAAATTACATCAGCAACCAGCAAGGCTTCTTTCGTGGCTTTATGAGCTAGTTGAGGCCCTTCAATTAAATCGCCAATAGCGTATACGCCCTCTATATTCGTTTGTAACTTGTTATTAACGTTCACCTGCCCCCGACCGTTCAGACTAACGCCCGCATCTGTTAAACCTTCGCTATTGGGCTTTCTGCCTGTACAAAGCAATAATTTTTCCACCGTTAAAGGCGTTTCTTGATTTGTGTCTCTGTTTTTAAGCTTCAGTGCGACGGATGGCTCTTCTGTATTGATAACAGGCGTTTCTGCCAAGCTAGTATTTAAGTGTAACGTTACGCCCAAGGCTTTGAGTTGTTGTAAAAACACTTTCACGGTTTCAGCATGCCAGCCCGCTAACACGGCAGGCTGAAATTCAATAATATCAACCTTTACGCCTAAATGAGCCATCATACAGCCTAGTTCCAAGCCAATCACGCCGCCACCCAAAATCCCGAGGCTTTGAGGTAAAGCAGGTAAATTCATTAACTGGTTAGAATTTAAAATAAACTGCCCATCTAACAACGCTGAAAATTCAGGTAAGATTGCAGGCTTACCGCCCATAGCCAGCACCACGGCTTGCGGTTGCAGGGGTTGCACTTCGCCTGCTGGTAATTGAATTGCAACTAGTCTGTTAGCCCCAAGGGTAGCGGTGCCTTTGATAATAGTTACTTTGTGTTTGGTCAATAAGTGCTGAATGCCACCCCGAAGCCGAGTTAAAATGCCTTCTTTCCAAGCGACTGTTTTTTGCCAATCCAGCGAAGGGTCTTTGACGCAAACGCCAAAGCTTTCGCTTTCGCCTGAAAGTAGCTGATGATAGTATTCCCCCACATGAATAAACGCTTTAGAGGGGATGCAACCCCAATTGAGGCAAGTGCCACCGAGGGCTTCTTTTTCAATAAGGGTAACTTGGTGCCCTTGTTGGGCTAGGCGAATGGCACAGGCATAGCCACCTGGCCCTGCCCCAATAACCACAACTGTTTTGGCTTCAATAGCAGTATGAGTAGTAGCATTTGGCATAATAGAAGGGCTTTCTAGTTGACAAGAAGAGCGAAAAAACAAAAGATTCTCTCACTCTACCCTAAAATTAGTGCAATTCATAGCCTATTGATATAACGTTTCGCTACGCCAACAGATTAAGTGGTTTATTACTTACAGCAACGGTTCTTCTGGGGGGCGAAGCGGTGGTCGTATCCGTAGCCAACGCCACTTCCTGAATCCCCACAGGTTTATTGGTGGCATCTTTATAAAGCGATTCATTCAAATAATCGCCCAAGGTACGGGTCAGCCGAATGGGGTTGGCAACCAAGCCCGTCCAACGTTCTACACCAATAGAGGTTAAAAAGTTCTCAACATCCTTATCCGTAATTCGAATACCAAGGGTTTGCCCTTTTTTTAGCGGATACAAATAACCCGCTTCGGCACCTTGAACCCCATTAGGCACAATGTTATCGGCATCTGCATGGGCAAATAAGGTTTTTTCAACGGGCTTTTTTGGGGGAAATAAGCCGTAATCTTCAGGGCTTTCGTAGGTATTGGTGGTTAGCCTTAAAACGGGTTGATTGGCAGGGACTGGTTGAGCCATTACGGCTTCAACAGCAGGTGTGGTGCCAACGAATAATTCAATTTTACCCGAACGTACAGCTGGCGAAGCGGGTTGGTAAGCCCTGAAATTTATGGGAGATGAGTGGATAGATGAACGCATAAAATAAGCACCAAACGGTTGTTAAATAGGTTGAAGGAAGAAGCAAAACCAAAAATAGAGACCCTTTTACTATGAGATCTAATGATATCATTTTTATTACGATTGTAGAAGTAAAAAAGTAAAGCAAGCTATTGCTTTTTAGTAAAAAAGTTAAAAAGTCTCTTTGAAGGAAGCTATTACTAAAAAGCTATTACTAGGATAGTTTATTTTTAATCATACTACAAGTAGTTAAAAGTCATAGAAATAGCATCAATTTTTTACAATTGTTTACAAATTGGGGCTTGATAGGTGGCGCCCATTCAAAGATTGAATCATTCCTACAATCATATTAGGTTTACTTCTGTAGAGGCGAACCCTTATGGTTGACCACGCAAGATGTTAAATTTTGAATGAGTATTAGCCTCTAATTATCTAAAACCGCTGATTTTCCACCCACGCCCTAGCTAAATCGGTCTTTAGTAAGGGGGTAAGCTTTTCATCAACCGCACGGCTATAAGCCTGCAACCAAGCCAATTCGTTTGCCGTTAAAACGCTTTCATCAATCAACGCACGCTCAAAGGGTATGTAAAGCAAACTTTCAAAGCCTAACCAACGGCTGGTAGCATCGCCCAACGCAGGGCGTTCAACCACCTCATACAAATTTTCTAACCGAACACCCCCCCAGCCGCCTTCATAATACCCCGGTTCAATACTGGTAATATTCCCCACTTCAAAGGGTATACTATAGCCCTTACTAATACCAATAGGGCTTTCATGCACATTCAAAAATGCCCCCACACCATGCCCCGTGCCATGCCCATAATCTAACCCCAACCGCCAAAGTGGTTGTCTGCAAACCGCATCAATGGTTGCCCCTGTCGTGCCTTTGGGGAAGGCTAAGCCAGCACAAGCAATATGCCCCTGTAAAACCGCCGTATAAATCGGCTTCATCTTCGCTGAAGCCTTACCTGCAAACACCGTGGTACGGGTACAATCCGTCGTGCCAGCCAAAGTCGGGTACTGCCCACCAGAATCTAACAAAAACCAATCGCCCAACTCAAGCTGTTTTTCCGAAGAAGGTGTGCCATAGTGTACAATGGCGGCATTCGCACCCGCCCCAGCAATGGTATTAAAACTTAACCCCGAAGCCCCAGAAGCCAGATACTGCGATTCTAAAAAATCGGCAACGTCTTTTTCGCTCGTGGGTTGTTGGGTTTCGCCTCGTTGCCATAACCAAGCTAACGTTTCTGTAATGGCTACGCTGGCTTGTAAATTGGCTTTTCGCATACCCTGTAATTCAACAGAATTTTTGACGGATTTCAGTTTTTCAATGAGACTTTTTTTAGCCACTATCGGCGTGCCACACCCCACAATCAACTGGAAAAGTTTTGCGGTATGCGTAGCGTCATCAAGCCAAGTAGAGCGAACCGTTTCAGTTTCAGACGGACTGTTCAATAAGGTTTCTATCGTTTGAAAGAACGCTTCGTAAGGTAAGATGTCAACACCCGTTTCACGCAACCCTTGTTGGACGGTTTCAGGTAGACGCTGGGCTTCTGCAAACAAAAAGGCTTTTTCCAAGGTAATCAATCCATAAGCAATAAAAACGGGGTTATAAGCCACATCTGCCCCCCGAAGATTAAACGCCCAAGCCACTTCATCTAGCTTGGTGATGGGAAGTAGCCCTGCTTGGTTGGCTTGAAGTGCTTGCCGAATGTTCCCTAATTTTTCAGATAAGCTACACCCTGTTAGGTCATCAGACAAAGAAAAAACGGCGTGCAACTTTGGAAACAACGCATCCTCAGGGTTTTGAGCCTGCTTCAGCTCATCCACCCAATGCGGATTCCTCCCTGTATTGAGCCAAGTAATGGGGTTAGGCAACTTTTCCAAACGGGCTTCTAATTGCTTGAATTTCGCACTGCTAATGGTGTTAAAATCCACCCCAACGGTAAAGGATAGAGAGGTGTTGTTGCCACTTTTTAGTAACACCGCTTTTTCTAAGGCTTCCACCAAGGTAGCATGCCCCGTTTGCCCAACGTTTGAAACTGAAACTAAGCCAGTCGGTACTTCTAACGGGGCTTGTTCGTAATAGCGGCTATCTACAAACAACTGGCAGGGTTTTTCAAGCGGGATGGCGATAGGGTTTAGCAGTAATAAATCCCCTGCCGACCCTGTAAACCCGCAAAGCCAATCCCTACGCTTCCACGCTTCGGGCAAATATTCGTTTAAATGCTCATCTGAAGCGGGAATGATTAGGGCATCGACTGCTTTGGCTTGGCATTGTTGCAGTAGAGCAGTTAAGCGGTGTTCATAAAGGGAAAAATTAGACATAATAAGGGATTGAACTCTTTCTAATCTACAACAATGTATTCTTGTTCGTATGTACCGTTTTTGAAAAAATCTCTGAAAAAGAAATAATCGAACGAAAACCGACCCGGCCCGTTAATGAGTATAAAGAGATTGATGCTCCAGTAGACCAAGGCTAATTCATACGAATGACCATGCGGATCTAACGAAACAAACGGATGCCCATGCACCCAATGCCCTAACACCATAGCTACCGTCATATTAACCAGCAGAAAGAAGCTGGCTACAGGGCTAAACAAACCGAGCATCAGAGCAATGCCCCCAACAAATTCAGCTAACGCAGGTAGTAGTTGAATGGCTTCAGGTAGGGCATTGCCCATCCAGTGAAATGGGTTTTGGATTTTAGGTAGCCCGTGCCACATGAGGGCTAAACCTGTTATTACCCGTAAAATAAAAATGGAATAACCATAAGCAGGGGCTGTTTGTTGATAGCCCATTAAAATACGGGGCGATTTTAAAGCAGTGAGGGGTGTTATTGTCATCAGGCATTACCTCAATCGTTAAGGTCTACAGAAAAAATGAGTTCATTATATCATTTTTAATTGATTGTTTCAAACTGTAACAAAGTTAGCAACTTCCTTGTTGCGGTTTTGTTTTAATGGGATAATATCCTTTTAAACTGGATAACCTTACCTCTCTCAATGATAAAACCTAGAAAGCCATAAGATGATGATGTTTCCTGCCATATTACAATCGTTTAAAAACACCGTCAAAAAAAGCATCGCTAGTTTATTAGTGTTATTGGTTTTAGCGATTCATGTTGTTGTGCCTAGCGTACAGTTGGCTCAAGCTAAATGCCAACCCATGAAAAAGCCCCTCATTCAACGCAGATTAACAGGCCCTTTATTGTTAAAATTTTTAACCCCTGTTAGCAGTATTACTAGCCAGCAGGGCGATAGTTTTAAAGCCATTGTAGATACCACCAGCTGTTTTAAATTCAGTTGTGTAACCAAAGGAACGATGCTATTGGGCTATGTTCGTAAAGTGGAACGGTCTCGGAAGTTTCATCGGCCTGCTTATGTGGATATTCAATTGACTCAGCTGCAATTTCCTGATGGCACAGCAAAAATCTACAGAAAACCTTACCATAAGGCTAGAATTAAATTAACGGCTCCTGATGCGTATGGCGTGGGCAGGCAATTGAGAGATGAAGTGCCTTCGGTTTTAGGTGCTACGGCGGTGGTTGTACCGTTGGCTTTGGCTACGACGCTTTCCGCTGGGGCGATTATTCCGTTAGGCTTTGCTGGGGCGATTATTGCTAGTGCGGTTCAAGAAGCCATTCAAGCCAGACGAGGCTTAAGCAGTGGTGGTTTGGGTCGGAAAACGGCGAGAGTTGTTGCCAGAGGCACGCTTTTTCCTTATGTGGCTTACAAGGCTACCAAGCGGACTTCTGAAGTTTATGTTAAACCGAACCAAGTGGTTGCCATTAAACCAGGTAGACGCTTTGCCAACGATTTATACCAACGGTAACAACGGATTGATTTAGAAAAAAGCGTGTCCTCTCTATTATCATACCATTTTCAAACAGGCATAGCGTCATGTTGAGCGAATGCGAAACATCTCCTGTGTTTGTCTAAGGAGATTCTTCACATTCGTTCAGAATGACAAAACACGCTATGTGATGATTGAATTGGTATGAGGGCTATTAAAAGCCATCTATTGGTGTAGCCATTTTCTCCTGTAACAGCAGTACTATTTTCTTTTGCCTTGCCTTAATTTCTTTATTTGCTTGCGATAATGCTGTTTTGGTTAGCATCAACTGTAACTGCCCAATTAAGAGATCGGTTCCTTCAAGATTTACCCCTAGGTTTTTCCCTAACTGAAGTAACACATAGGCTTCTTGATAATTTACTTCAACGCCTTGCCCCTGTAAATAAATGATGCCTAAATTGTTAAGTGCCATGTAATGCCCTTGCTCCCCCGCTTGTTCAAATAACTGACGAGCTTTTACATAATCTTGCTTAACACCGTTACCTAGGTAATATTTATTGCCTAAGTTAAATTGGGAATCATCATGCCCTTGTTCTGCTGCTTGCTGGTAATATTCAATGGCTTTTTTAATGTTCTGCTTAACCCCTTTTCCTTCCGTATAAAGCACACCTAATTTGTAGGTTGCATCTACTAAGCCTTGCTTGGCAGCCAACCTTAACCAGTAAGCAGATTTTTTGAAATCCTGCGGTACACTTTGACCCAAGTAGTACATATCAGCCAATTTTTCTTGGGCTTCGGGCAGCTTTTTCTTGGCTAGCCGAGAAAACCACCGAAACGCTTGTTCATAATCAATGCCAATATCTGATTCTGGGTCATAATAAAGATACGCTAGCACTAATTGGGCTTCCGTTAATCCGAATTCTGCTGCGTGCGTTAGTAATTTCAAGGCATAATCAACATTTTTTTCAACCCCTTCCCCTGAAAAATAACTTTCCCCTAAGCTAAAGCAAGCTTTAGGGTCTCCTTGTTCGGCAGATTTCGTAAGCCAATGAATACCTTTCTTGACATCTTTTTTAACGCCTTCCCCATGATAATACAGTTCTCCTAGGCTAAATTGTGCTTCTGCCATCCCCTGTTCAGCCGCTTTTGCAAAGTATTCCAAGCCTTTTTGAAAGTTTTTTTCAGTGCCTTCGCCTTCGTAATAACAAATGGCTAAATTGTATTGAGCTTCCGCATCGCCTTGTTCAGCGGCTTTCTGATACCAATAGAACGATTTTGCTTCATCTTTTTTTACACCGATGCCTTCACCGTAAATATCGCCTAACATTATTTGGGCATCCAAACTGCCTGCCTCGGCTCTTTCTAATACCCCTTTAAATTCGGCGGTTTTTTCAAAAGAGGGGGGTAGCATAAAAAATGGAGCAAAGGCAGGCATGGTTAAAAGTCCTTTAGTTAGTTTAGTTAATAAGTGTGATGTTCAAAGAAAGATTGTCATTCTTTATTTTACCCCAAACACGTTTCTTTGAGGGTGTATTTGAGGGCGGTTTTCACTTGGTCAATTCGGGAAGCATCCACCCAATAAGCGGGCGATGTTTTGAGGCGAACACCATTAGCAAATTGAAGAATCACAGGTAAATCGCCCTTATTACCCGCCAAAACCTTCCCAATAAACGCCACTTCCTGAAAATTGGGCGGCACTTCAAACCGCAAAACCAACGGCTCAACCGTAGCAATGGCCGAAACATCATTGACAATCAGCGTAAAGCTTTCCTCCTCATCCCCCCGAAAGCTTACTTTGGCATTCATCACAATTTTATTGCCTGCTACCAATAAATCTTTGTATTTCTGCACGGCATCGCCAAAAACCAAGAAATCATTCGCCCCCGTAAAATCTTCTAAACTACCAATAATCAGCGGTTTGTTTTTCTTGCTCATGCGTTGCCCTGAAGAAGCTACAAGCCCCCCTACCCGCACTTCCGCCCCATCTTTGAGGGCTTTCAATTCCGAAAGGGCATGGGTGGTAACCATCGGCAAGGTTTCCACCAAATCATCCAGCGGGTGTGAGGTTAAATAAAAGCCAATCAGCTCTTTTTCCAGCTTTTGGATGCCATCGGGCAAAAATTCTTCAATCGGGTTGCCCTGCAACAACAACCCAGACCCAGCACTAGAATCAGCTGCACCCAATAAATCAAACAAGCTACTTTGCCCTGTTTCAGCTTGGCTAGCACATTGGTTGGCGTATTGAATGAGCGTTTCCAAATTTTCCTGCAGATGCTTACGGCTATACCCGAACGAGCTAAACGCCCCCGCCCCAATGAGGGCTTCCAGCGTTTTTCGGTTCAACACTTTATTATCCACCCGTTTGAAAAAATCTTCCAAACTGGCAAATGGCGTTTCTTCCCGAGCCTTAATAATAGATTCCACTACCCCAACGCCAACACCTTTCACCGAAGCCAAGCCAAAGCGAATGGCTTCGCCCACAGGGCTGAAATCTACAATCGATTGGCTAACATCGGGCGGTAAAACCTCAATACCCATACGTTTACCCGTGGCTATGTAATGCTGAATTTTATCCAAACTATCGCTAACAGATGAAAGCAAGGCAGATAAATATTCCACAGGGTGATGAGCCTTCAAATACGCCGTTTGGAAGGCAACAAAGGCATACGCCGCCGAATGGCTTCGGTTAAAGCAATACGCCGCAAATTCACTCATAATATCAAACAAATCGTTAGAAAGTTTTTCATCGACGCCGTTTTTAGTCGCCCCTGCAACAAAGCCTTCCCGTTCTTTTGCCATAACGGCAGCGTCTTTTTTACCCATGGCTCGACGCAATAAATCCGCCTGTCCCAAGCTAAACCCCGAAAGGACTTGGGCGATTTGCATAATTTGTTCTTGGTAAACAATCGTACCGTAGGTATCTTTTAAAATAGGTTCTAACGAAGGGTGTGGGAAGCTAACGGCTTGCCTGCCGTGTTTACGGTCGACAAAGGTTTTCACCATGCCTGAATTGAGCGGCCCTGGTCTGTAAAGTGCCACCAAGGCGTTGATGTCTTCAAACGTGCTGGGCTTTAAATCTTTCACCAACTGCTTCATACCCGAAGATTCCAACTGGAAAACGCCATCGGTATCGCCCGCCTGTAAAAGCTCGTAAACGGGGGTGTCGTCATCCAACGTAAGGGTATCTAAATCTGGCACGATGCCATTTCTTTTAGCGATATGTCCCAGCGTATTGTGGATAATCGTCAAGTTTCGCAAGCCCAAAAAGTCCATTTTCAGCAAGCCTAGCTTGTCTAAATCCAGCATGGTGAATTGCGAAATCAGCTGACCATCTTTCGATTGCTGGACGGCGATAACGTCCGTCAAGGCGTCTTTTGAAATAACCACGCCCGCTGCGTGCGTACCCACATTGCAAGCGATGCCTTCCAATTGCAAGGCTAAATCCACCCATTCCTTCACGTTGGCATTGGCATCATATTCTGCTTTTAGTTCCATACCTTCCGCTAGGGCATCTTTCAATTTCGTACCGGGGGTGGATGGAATGAGCTTAGAAATGCGGTTACTTTCCTCAAACGAAATTTCCGTTACCCTAGCCACGGCTTTAATCGCCGCTTTCGCTGCCAACGTGCCAAACGTGGCAATTTGACAAACCCGCTCCCGCCCGTAACGCTGCGTTACATAATCAATCACTTCGCCACGACGTTCAATGCAAAAGTCAATGTCGATATCGGGCATGCTCACCCGCTCAGGGTTGAGGAATCGTTCAAACAGGAGGTTGTGTTCGATGGGGTCTAAGTTCGTGATACCCAACACATAAGCAACTAAACTACCCGCAGCCGACCCCCGACCGGGCCCGACGGGGATGCCTTGCTTTCGGGCGTAATCAATAAAATCCCACACAATCAAGAAATAGGCGGGAAAGCCCATTTCGTTGATGACGTTCAGCTCAAAATTGGCACGGTCAATCACCACTTGAGGCAAGGGGTCTCCGTAGCGTTTTTTGGCGTAGTCGAAGACAATATCTTCTAAGTATTGGGCTTCCGTTTTGCCTTCAGGCAGGGGGTATTCAGGCAAGATACTTTTACCCATTGGCCAATCAAACTGGCATTTATCGGCAACTTTGATGGTATTATCTATGGCTTGGCGAACGATTTTAGGGTCTAGGTGATTAAAGTTTTCCAAGTGTTGTTCGGCGGTTTTGACGAAATAATTCGCTCCGTAAGTTTTTCGGCGATTGGGGTCTTTCACCGTCGTGCCTGCTTGCATACACAACAAAATATCCACAGCGGTTTCTTGCCCTGCGTAGGTGAATCGGCTGTCGTTGGTGATGACGCATTCTAGCTCGAGTTCCTTGGCAATTTTGACGGCTTCGGCGGTTACTTGCATTTCAGGCCCTGTGCCGTGGTCTTGCAGTTCGATGTAGAGGTCATCGGCAAAAACGGATTTCAGCCAGTTGATGCGGTCTCTGGCGGCTTGCATATTGCCCCGAAGCACGTTGTAGCCAATCGGGCCGTGGATGCAATCAGTCAGCACAATCAACCCTTCGGCGTGGGTTTTGAGGAGTTCCCAGTTGATGCGGGGGCGGTAGTAAAAGCCTTCCAAATGAGCCATAGAAACGAGTTTGACGAGGTTTTGGTAGCCTGTTAAGTTTTTGCACAATAGCACGAGGCTTTGGGTGGGGGTGCGGGTTTTTTCGGTGATAGTTCCATCAATCACGGCGATTTCGCAGCCGATGAGGGCTTTGATGCCTGCGTATTTGCATTGGTTGTAGAAGTCGACGGCTCCGTATAGGTTGCCGCTGTCGGTTAGTGCCATGGCGGGGAAGCCGTTGGCTTTGGCACAGGCGATTAAATCTTTATTCTTGCTGGCGGCTTCAAGCAGGCTGAACTGGCTATGCACATGCAGCGGCACAAACGGGATGGTGGTATTCTGGGTTGGGGTTTCAGGTTGGGTCATTATGAGAGGGTACTTTGTTGTTCTGTTAGAAATTCAATGAAGTGATGAAAAGCAGTAAAAGGGTTTTTAGAAGCCACATTAGGATGCGTTACTGTTATTATTTCATGATGTTTTTGTAATTGCTGAGCGTGTTTAACTGCTTTTTTCAAAGAAACTACATCATAAAGCAAGTCTATTTCTTCTGGTGCATTTTTCTTGTAATTTTCAAAGCCTTTTACCTTGGTTAATTCCACGGCATCACAATTTTCAAACTGCTTAGTAGTATAGCCTTTATCCACATGAAGTAAAAACCAAAACTCAATACAGGGGTTTGTAATACAGACTTTTAAATTAGTCCGTTCCTGAATTCGTCTACTTCGTTCAGGGGTAAGAATTTTATCTTTTAACAAATTGTCCCCATCAATAAAACACCAAACCATCGTATTAGCATCTGCTTTTGCTTGCCTTAGTCCTTCTTCAAGAAGTTTTGCTCCCTTTAAAGGAGTAGGTCCTCTAAAGTCAAATCGTTTACCTAGGGCTTTTTCTCCAGTGGCACTTTTATTAAACAAAGGTTTGTTCGTCCTAAAGCCATTAAATAATACTAAATCGATATAGTTATGTTCTGTTTTTTGTCCTTCACAAAGCATAACAAATGATTGTTTTTGAGATTGTTTGTTTTGCTTTCCCATTATGCCAATCCTCCCCACAACTTAGGATGAGCAGAAAATCGACCCATATCATAAAGCAGTTGAATGGTAATGGCGGGGTCGCTCCACTTCTCATCATTATTCCAATCCATGTCATAATCTGAGGCTCGGTAGAGTTCCGAAGCCCCTGTTTCTTCATCTTTATTGATAAAGTAAATTTGGTCAGGACGCATACGGTTTAAATCCATTAACTCCAAATTATGCGTGGTGAAAATCAACTGGCTACCGTGAGGGTTGGTTTCTCGGCTGTTGAAGAGTTCGACGATTGCCTTGCATAAATCTGGATGCAGGTGTTGTTCGAGTTCATCGGCTAGCAGAATAGCCCCTGTTTCCAGCACATGAACAATCGTGGGCATCATCAGCAAAAACCGCTTCGTGCCATCTGATTGGTCGTTATACCAAAGCGTTTCTTCTTGCCCTTTAATTTTGAATTCTAGCGTATAAAGTGTTTTATTTTTACTTGATTGTGCTTTATGGGCAGTAATATCTTCAATGTTAAAATCTGCTTTTCTCAACAGTTGTTTGAGTTTTGCTTTTCGTTCAGGTTCATCTAACGTTGCCATTAGAGGTATTGGCTCATCATGCCTTGATTCAAATACGCCTTCGGCATTAGCTTCACTTTGGCTTAGTATGTCGTTGAGAAAATAGTAGGTTCTCATGTAAGTAGGACCATTTGAATTATACAGAGAGCTATTAAATCCTGATATAACTTCACCATTATGGATGCAATAAACCGCTTCACCCAAAAGCCCACCTCCCTCAATAGAGTGGAGTCTTGTATTTAAATAAGGTTTAGCTGTATAACGGCAAGTGTCTATAAAAAACTTTTCAGGTTCTTCTCCGTCAGGTCCTCCTGGTTCTGCTAGTAGGAAAACTTGATTACTTTCTGAAAAACCATCCTCAGTATTAGCAAAAAATTTAATAGCTAAAGGGGGCATTTTTCGATCAATAGAGCAAGTTGGAAATAATATCTCCAACAGATTACTTTTCCCCGACGCATTCGCTCCGTAGATGGCAATAGTGGGCAGAAGTTCCAGTTCTTCGCCGTTTTCTTGGGTCAAACCCGTGCGAATGAGGTTTTCATCTAGGGCGTGAATATCAGGGTCAGGTCGCAGGTTAAGTGTTTGTTTCGTCGCAAAACATTTGTAATTTTCAACGGTAAATTCAATCAACATGGCAAAAGCACTCCCAATTTATAGATTTAAAACTACCTTCTATCCTACCACAACCAACCCCAATTAGCCTTACGAACCTCACAGTTTTAAAAACGGGCGGATGCAATCCGTAATGAAGGTAGGGGTGCGATTTATCGCATCCGTTTTTGGATTGTCGGGCGGACGTGATAAATCACGCCCCTACAAAATCCTACCCCAAACGATAACCCATCAACTCGCCATCAAGACATCCAACGCTAAGTGGGGTTCTAAACCGCCTGTCTTCACATCAAAATCCACCTGCAATAGCTGCTTTTTCAAGTGTGTCAACCGCTCGACCGAAACACCCGAAAAACGCTCCAATTCCTTCTGAATAAAAAACGACTTCTTCCCCAGCCTATTCGCAATTTCATCCACACTTTGCCCCACCTGCAACCCAATCTTCATCCCCTGCACATAATCCACCTGATGATGCAACAACGCCATCAACTGCAACGGGTGTTGCGTCAGCAACGCTTCATGCAACGCCAACCAAAACTGAGGCGTTTGCTGGCGATTCAACCACTGCCGAATCAGCTCAAACGTGCCTTCGCCCAAATGCCCCATCACGGCTAAATCTTTGAGGGTAACAGGCTTATTGCCTGTATAAACCCACAATTTACGGCATTCAGTCATCAGTGGTTGCAGGGCGAACCCATTGGCTTCCACCAACCGTTGAGCCACGGGACGGTCTAGCTTGATGCCTTCCTGTTGGCATTCGGTTAGTAGCAATGCAACGGCGGTTTGCACATCCCAAAACGGCGGAATGGCGTAGGCAATTTCCATATTGGGGGGCGTTAAAATGGCTTTCAATTGCTTGGTGAACTTCAATTTCCCATCGGCTTTGGGGGTTACGAACCAAATATCTTTATCGACCGCCGCTTCTTGAAGCGATTCCAGCAAGTTTTTCAGCTGATTATCTTCGTGAGTGTCTTTGGTGGCTCTGTTGAACCAACAAAATTGATTGACTTCCAATAGCGGTAGGCATCCGAATGCTAAAGACCTTGTGCCGACTGCTTCTAGCAGGGCTTGGGGGGTTGGGTCTTCCAGCCGTTGCACACCTAATTCCCCCAAGGGCGATTGCAACGCTTGGGTGCGAATTTGGTTCAGGTGGCGTTGTACCCGATAGGTATCATCGCCCGAAAGCAGGGTAATAGGCATGGTGAAAAAGTTTCAGGTATTGAGTTAGACGACTAATTTTAGTTGAGTTCTATCTTCGGCTATAGCCTCGTTTTTTAGGTGAGAGATATTAACTACAGCCCCATATTCTATAAAAACGTTATAAAAAGAGGCATAATCAGCTCCCCAATAAACCATAGCACAAGCCATCGGAGCTCCTTTGCCACCATCCACACCATTTTCTAAAAAACGAAGACGAGTATCATACAAAAAACAAATACCAGTAGCTTGAGTGAAAACATATTTTTTCCAATGAGATGTATTAGAGGCGATTGGGATAAGAGCTAAAATTTCAGACCTTAACGTTTCGTGTGTATAAGCACATTTAGCTAACCAATTTTTAATGGTAGTCCCCATTTCTTTATCTTTCCCGTAAGGAGGATTGACATAAATTCTCTTAAAATCCCAAGACTCTCTGAGTCCATCTTGATGGGGTAAACGATATTCAATAGTTGCTTGTACAATGGAGTATTCATTAGAACAGGGATCTAAATCAATAGTTCCACCGAAAAAAGATTTGACAGCTTGCACATATTTTTTAGGTGTTCCCCAACACTGGCTCAATGTGTTGATTGTTCTACCTGCACTCATCTAAAACAACCCTCCAGTTTTTGCTTCTCAACGTATCTAGTTCTTTTTGTAATGTGTGTAAATTTTTATCACTCGGCGATACAACATTAAACCAAGTTTCAATTACGTCAAGATTCTCTTTAAAATATTGCAATAATAATCTATCTGCTTCTAAATTCATTTGAACTTTTGTAAATTGATTTTTTCTTTTCCCTTCGGCGTAACTAGATAAAAATGTTGATTGTAACAGCTTGTATTTAGCAGGAGGATTAAGTAATAGCCCATCTATAAAATCAGAAAGACCTTTGTCTGTTAAAAACAGAAGCCAATCGTAAGATTGTGCTAGAACGAGTAACTCTTTTTGGAAATAGGCTTCACTAAACTGAAGTTCACCATTGTGATCTTTTTTAATCCAATTACCATGGTTGCTGACAATACCCACTGTTAAAACAAATTTTCGCAATAATTGAGCATCTGAAGAATTCACAATATCTTCCAATAAAGCATGATAAGGTTTGACTAAGAACGAACCATCACTTCTATAAATAATCCCATGTAACACCCCATCCTCTGAACGAATGCGCTGTAAAGAAGAGGCTGTTCTTGCAACATAGGCACCTTGTTTCGCTTTTTCTATTGTTTGAGGCCCTTTGGTCATTCCCTCTTCCACACCCACTCTTTTACATTCAAACATAGCGTACAGTTTTTTACTCTGCTCGTAAATTTGAAGTTCTATTTGATTATTTAGGTCTGATTTGATACTGCACAATAAATAAGCATCGTCTGAAATAGCTATAGTACAAGCATTACGAAGAATGTTGCTACCCAATAACGTTGAATTTTTAAGAGTGAAGCTAGATAAATCAACTCCCTTCAAGCTCAATTGTTTCAATATTTTATTAGCAGTTATAGGTTGATCTTTTTTGTCAAGAATTAAACAGTATTGATTAAAAATAGGATGTAGAGAATATTCGACATTATGTGCAATCAATGCATTTCCATACTCTATTAAGCCACGTTCAATAGATATTTGATCGTTAAGACCCCATGTTTTCAGCAAGTAATAAGTAATTACTTCTACTAGAGTACCTAAAGCCCTACCAGCTGCTTTCTTAGGATCTTTTGTGTGCACAAAAACCTCATCAGCCAGTAATTTTTGTAATTTATCCACTGATTGGTAAGTCATTTCTTATCTTTCATAACAATTCAACAGTAACACTATCTACAAATCAGTTTATCACAATAACCGAGATGTAAAAATGACTTTCCATTCAGCTATCTTGATGTTATAATAATACTCATTTGATACCGTAGTAAACAATCGCATTCATAAAGGTTTTTTTCGTGACAGATAAATACATCATTCAAGGACAACGTCCACTTCGCGGTAACGTCGTTATTTCAGGGGCAAAAAATTCCGTTCTCAAGCTGATGTCTGCCACGTTGCTTACTGAAGAGGGTTGTAAACTTTACAATGTACCCAACT
>JAPLIO010000242.1 GCA_026389055.1 Candidatus Melainabacteria bacterium
ACCCGCCTATGCCACCAGAAGGGCATTGACGGCGGGATGTTCTTTTTGCCCCTGCGGTGGACGGAACGCATCGGCAGCTGCAGAGCAAATGCGATGGTCGTTCCTACTGGGTGGTTTGAACTCTTACGCTATTTAATCTTGCAATTGGTATTATTTGGAGCTTGTCGAAAAATCTCTCTAGACTGTAAGGCGATTCTTCACATTCGTTTAGAATAACAAAATAGGCTATTTAATCTGTGAATTGGTACAAAACATTATATTCTCTATTGTACGAGAAAATAAGTCATTGAGTATATAGTGTGAAAATGGCTATGTAGCAACATCCCCCTGTCTCGTTAAACGAGGCAGGGGGGTGTAATTAGTATAAGACCGGTTATTTTCTGCCTTTGCTGGTGTTTTTCTTCACCCGCTTACTTCTAGGCACATTCTTCTTCGGTTTTGGCTTTTGCGGAACCCCACTTTTAACGGTGGTAACGGAGGTAGACGGTGTTTCTTCGTCTTCCTCATCCTCATCGTCGCCCTCATCCTCATCGGCTTCAGTTTCTTCTTCGTCTTCCGCTTCTACGGTTTCCGTTTGAGCGATAGCCTCTTCTTCCGCAAAGGGAACGACTTCTTCAACCGTAGAGGAAATCACTGCATCTATTTCGGTTTCTTCAACCAATAGTGTTTCAGGTAATGAAGCTACTACTACAGGAGGCGGGGGCAGTGGTTCTTCATCCACCCCTTCAAACAGAAACGCAGGCATTGCAGGATACCCTGGCAAGCTGGATTCAAAAGAAATATCCAAGTGGTTATCAGCTTGGGCTAGCAAGCTTTCAGCCGTTGGCAATTTCCCTAAATAGTTGACTAAAAACTGCTTAGAAACGGCTTCCTGTGCTTCAGGAGATTTATCTGCTTCTAAAGCATCAACCAGTGTTAGCACCACTTCGTTCACCAATGTTTGTGCATCGGTTGTGGTGGGCTCCGTTGCTTGCAGAGACACTGCTTCCAAAGCCGAAGGGGTTGCTGGGGTTTGAGTAGCCTCTACATTGGCATTTGCAGCTTCTTCTGTTGCAGCGGTTGAGCGTGAAAGCAACTGTTCCGCCAATCGGTTCATCAGCACAGGTTTAACCACGTCTTCCACAATGCTGGTTAGGCTTTTCTCTTCGGTGGAAGAAGGCACGCCTGTTTCAGCATCTGCTTCAGCGGTATCAGCAGCAGGCTCTTCATTGGCTTCTGCCTCTCTTTCGTCATCGCCATTAGTGTCTGATGCGTCGGATTCCAAGATATCGTCATCGTTATCTTGGATAGAACCATTATCATTATCTTCATCCGTATCTTCATGGGTGTGCCATTGGGATTTTAATGAATGCAGAATGGTTAGCACGTGTGTTGATTTCCCATTCAGCTTGCATAGCCAGTTATGAGCCGTTCTTGGCGGATAACTAAACAACAAGGAAGAAGCAACAGGCACGCCAAACGCCACCACTTGCTGGGCTAAAAAGTGTTGATAGAAATCAAACGTATCTACATTGCCCAATTCTTGCGTTTGGCTTGATTCTTGAGCAACCGATTTAATTAAGGCAAAGCCTTCAGGTTTTGGGGCTACCGTAATGGCAGGGCTGTAAGCCGTTGAACGCCGTCTAGTTTCTACAGGGGCATTACTACCCAAAGAAAGGGCTTCTGCTGGGGCGGCAGAGCGTCTGCCTCTGCTAGCATCTCGAGAACTACCGTAACGGCTTCTCGCACTGGAAGGGGCAAATTCTTCGTCTTCTAACAAGCCTGCCGAACGTCCGCCGACTTTAGCGGGTTCAAGCAATAATTTGTTGTTGGCTTCAACCGTTGCAGCATCATTATTGCTTCTGCTTTCACGGGGTGAACGCCCCCCACTACCGTAGGAAGAACTACCGCCACCATCTCTGGATGAAGAAGAAGACCTTCCGCCTCTGTTACTGCTACCACTACTTCTTCTACTACCACTGGCTGAAGTAGAGCGATAATCTGGCAGTTCTGCTGAAGTAGAAGCCCAATTAAACGCACCGTTAGATTGACCAGACCCGTTGCAAACGGCACAAACGTTCCCAAAAATTTCGCTTAACGCTTGCCCTTGGCGATGCCGAGTCATTTCCACCAAGCCTAAATCCGTCAATTGCCCTACTTGGGGTTTGGCTTTATCTGGGGCTAATTCGGTTTCAAAGGCTTGAAGCACGGCTAATTTATCGCCTCTGGCATCCATGTCAATAAAGTCAACGACAATCATCCCGCCAATGTTGCGTAACCGTAGTTGTCTTGCAATTTCTCTGGCAGATTCCAAGTTGGTAATGCGAATGGTATCGGCTTGCGATTGTAAGCTGGTAAAGCGTCCGCTGTTTACATCCACCACGCAAAGGGCTTCAGTGGGTTGAATGTACAAGTAGCCGCCACTGGGTAGAGGCACTTTGGTTTGCAAGGCAGCCCGAATTTCTCGTTCAACGCCTTTGGCAACCATAATGGAAACCTGCCCCGTGTACTGGGTAACCTTAATGCTTTTATCTAAATTCCAGTTTTGAAGCAGTTGTTGGGCTCGTTGTGTACCGAAGGAGGTATCAACAATCAGCTCATCCACATCTTCCGTAACCATTTCCCGAATAACACGGTACAACAAATCTTGGTCGCGGTACAGCAAATTGGGGGGCTTGGCGGAATCTGCCATTGCCACAATGTTTTGCCACCGTTCCATCAATACTTCAAAATCTTCTTGAATATCGGTTTCGCTTTGCCCTTGGGCTTCGGTTCGGATAATAACCCCAACCCCTGAAGACTTCAACAACGAACAAACGCTTTTTAACCGAGACCGTTCGGCTTGCGTTTCAATTTTACGGCTAATACTAACCCCTTTGGATTCTGGCATTAGCACCAAAAACCGCCCTGGTAAGGAAAGGTTCGTCGTAACCCGAGGGCCTTTATGCCCTGTGGGTTCTTTCATTACTTGCACAATAACCCGTTGTTTGGGGTGAAGGCGGGTTTTTAATTCGCCCTTGCCTTGCACATCACTACTGTGCAGGAAGCCCATTTTATCGCTACCCACATTCACAAAGGCGGCATCAATACTGGGCAAAATATTTTCAACTTCTGCTAAATAAACATCCCCAAGGAGCATTTCTCCTCGGTTGATAATAAATTCAATCGCCTTGTCGCCCTCAAAAAGGGTGGCGATATTATCGCGTTCTGAAATAACAACTTTACGTTTAACCATGATTGGGAAAGACTTTCTAAAACCGAGCGATTGCTGGTGTATGAAAGCCCATGGTGGGTAAACAGCCGATTATCGTGTGTTAATAATTCAAAAACAGTTAGTTTGGTTGATAAGGCAAGTAATTGAAGCACAACAGCTAAGGGGCTTAACAAAAAACGAGTTAAGCTAAAATACAGCTGTGGCGTGGTTGAAACAAACAATTGCAAGGGTTTAACGCTTCTTTCGGATGAACTAACTGTAGCAGAAGGCTACTAAATACGGTTAAAATCGGGTTGTTACCCCACCATAAGCAATACACAACAATCACGAACTAAGTATAACGAATAATAGTAACAATAATGAAGGAACAGGTCTTTTTTCGCTTTCAGGATTCCTCAGAAATCAACTTAAAAAAGCGTCGACGGAGACCTTCATTAAGGCATTACATTAAAAGGATGTTGGTTGATTGGGTGGATAATACGGTACTTTCTATCAATAAAAATTAAACTGCGTTCTAAAAAAGTGATTTTTAAAACAAGGTGTTTCAATGAATGAAACGGGAAAACTAGTGTTATAAGATTGTAGCCCTTTTACAGTTGAGGCTTCCCTAAAAACGCAGGCGAATACTTCGTTTTTTAGATTTTCAATACTGGGTTTTCAGTACTAAAAACAAGGGGGGTTCCTAACTTAGGGGGAAAGCGTTTTTTCGAAAATTCATAAGTAATGTTGTTACGAACCACTTAATAAAACGACTTTATATCAATAAATTCGGTGAAGATTGAAAAAATATCGAACTAAGAAACAGGGTTTAAACAAGGAACAGCCACTTTTTGAGTGTTTTCCGCTTTTACTGCCAAGCCAGTTCGTTTAACAAGCCAAGACAGTGGTGGCTGGAATGCACTGGTTAAAGGGGGTGTTGACGTTGTTACGGCTTCTGCAGACTGCACTTCGGTTGCTTGCGGTAAGTTTCCCGTCAGGAAATCCAGCAACCATTGGGGTTTTACCCAAGTAGTACCACCAGAAACAAGCGGATTCGCTCGTTCAACAGTGAAACTGATAGTGAAAGCCTGTTGCCCAGCAACAGCGTGAACCTTTATTCCAGAAACCCAAGGTTTTAAATCTAAGCTACTAACCGTACCGCGTTTGGCACTGGTTATGGCTACCAACCAATGGGGTTCCTGTAACACAGTTTGAATTCTTTCTCTTATCATACTCTCTTGTTGTGGGTTTGTGCAAGTGGCAGTTGCTTGATAGTGCATAAAATGGAGGAGAGCATCAATAGATTTTCGTTCTACTGGTACGGCTTCAGCCTTTGTTATTTGGGCTTCTACGGGTAAAAACTGGTTCAATAAACTCATGGTTTCAGGCACATCAACCACTTTGCAAAAATCCACTTCAACCAGTTCATTCAACCCTTCCATAAACAACGGAAGGGCAGGGCTAAGCCCAATGCGGGGCTTCGGGTTGAAGCCTTGGCTATAGGCTAAGGGTAAATTCGCCCTGCGTAATGCCCGTTGAATCATCCGCATCCAATCCAAATGGGAAACAAATCGTAAATGCCCCGCTTTACCCATTGTTAATTGTACTTTTTGAATAGGCGGTAAATCCTGTTCCAGCTGTTTTTCACTTTTGGCGATGGCTGGTTTCTCCGTTTCGGTTTCCAACAAACCTGCCCCTGCACTGCCTGAAGTAAACGAAGGCCATACGTTGAATTCGCCACAAACACCGCAAACACTACATTCATCAAAACACGGCTTGGTACTAGCCCCTTTAATAGACCGTTCCCATTCGGTGGTTAGCCATGCTTTATCTAACCCCATTTTAATGGCATCCCACGGTAGGGGTTCATCAGGATGAATCAGCCTTTCCCGAGTATAAGCTTCAGGGTCAATACCCAGTTCTTCTAAGGCTTCAAACCATTTTTTAAACGGTTGACTTTCTTCCCAAGCATCCAAATAAGCCCCTTTGTTATAGGCTAGCTCCAAGGCATCGGCTAATTCAACGCCCCCTTTAGAAATAACGGCTTCCAGCTTGGAAATAGTTGGCGTGGTGAAGCTAGCTTTTACGCCCTTCATAAACCGAAACTTCTCTTTTAGGTATCGCATTTTTTCATACAGCATTTCGACTGTTTCTTGGGCGTGCCATTGGAACGGGGTATGCGGTTTCGGTACGAAGTTAGAAAACGTAATGTTCAATTCCAGCAACTTGCGTTTTGAAATATCTTCCGTACGCTGAATGAGCTGGCAAGTGGTACGCAACGTTTGCACCATGTTGACAATACCATCTAAATCTTCATAGGTTTCGGTGGGTAAGCCAATCATGTAATACAGTTTCACCTTATTCCAACCCGCCCGAAATGCCGTGGTTACGGCTTTGATAATTTCCGCATCAGACAAGTTTTTGTTGATGACATCCCGCAATCGATTAGTACCTGCTTCAGGGGCGAAGGTTAGGGTGCTTTTACGAACGCTTTGAACGGCTTCGGCTACTTCTACACTGAAGCGGTCTGCCCGTTGGCTAGAAAGTGAAAGGCTCACGTTTTCGTTGCCTAGTGTACCTGCAACATCAGTTACAAGGTGTTTAAATTCAGAATAATCCGCAATCGAAAGCGAAAGCAGCGAACATTCTTCGTAACCCGTTTCCGCCAATTGTTTGAGGGCTTTTTCTTTAATCACTTCTACGTTGTTTTCCCGTGCTGGCAGGTTAATAAACGCAGGATGGCAAAACCGACACATCCTATCGCACCCACGCCGTGCTTCAACGGTTATACGGTCGTGAATGGCTTCAACGGCGGGAATAAGTGGGGCAATATCAATGTGGCGTTCGGCTATTTCAACCACTCGTTTATAGGCGTGGGTGTTGTAGTTGGGTACATAAATACCACTAATTTTCGCCAAATTTTCCAGTTTTTGATGCCTGCTCCACCCTTCCGCTTTCGCTTGAACCATTAAATCCATCACTTCAATTAGCAAATCTTCACCATCGCCCACCATGAAGCCATCAAAGAAGGGGGCTAGGGGCATGGGGTTGGAACTACCAGGCCCGCCACCCAAAATGATAGGCAGATCTTCTCTGTTTTTGCGATTTTCACTTCTTAGCGGTATTTGGGCGGATTCCATCAAGCCTAAAACCGTGGTGTAGTTTAGTTCGTACTGTAGGGAAATGGCGACGCAATCAAACGCGGTAACAGGGCGTTTGGTTTCTACGCCGTATAGGGGCATATTGTGGGCTTTTAAGGCATCTCGCATATCTTGAGCGGGGGCGTAAACTCTATCGCACAAATAATCGGGGTGATTATTCACCACACTGTAGAGTAGCTTAATGGCGTAGCTGGAAGCCCCAATTTCGTAAACATCGGGGAAGCAGAGTGCCATGGTAGCTTTGGCGGTTTCAAACGGTTTGCGAAACGCCCCTTGTTCAATGCCCAAGTATCTACCGGGCTTGAAGACGGTGGGCAGGATACTGGTTTCAAGTAGGTGGGTATCAATACAGGCGGTGCTTGGTACTATCGTTTGGGTTGGCATGGCAAAGTTGTGCTCCAGTTGTTTGCAATTGAGAAAAAATCCTATACCTTCTATTGTTGCTAAAACGGAGCGGATACTCAAGGGGCAGTTTCTTCGGCTGATTGGTTAAGGTTTAGAAATACCCCTTGAAAAAATAGCAATAATGCACCATAATGTAAAAAGAAAGCCCATTGGTACGGTAATACCAATAGGCGTTTCTTTCCCTTTTAGCCTTTAATGGCTAGTAGGTAACCGACTATTGCCAAGGCAATGGTCAGAATAAGACGAATTTCGTGCAAGTATTGATTCATCTTACTTCTCCTTTCTAAACAAAATCGGATAACGAGGGACTGCTCTAACAGTCCCTTTTTTCGTGCATTTAGGTGTTGAACCTAGCAATGCCTCGTTTATCGGTTTTTTGTAAGAAAAGGGTCAGCAATTAAGATAGCACAAAATAAAACGGCTTGCGTTTTTAAGCTATTAAGATTATTTTTAATAGTGTAGTAACCCACGGCAATAATAGAGGACATTCAATAATGATGAGCAGTAATACCCTAGGCAATACGGATTTTAACCCAATTAACGGAGCAGTACCCCCCCCCTAAAGGAAAAGCTACTTTACCAAAAGCTGATAAGGTTAAGCTAACCAACAACCAGCCTGATAAATTTGAGCGAGCCACCAGCCCTAGAAAAACGACGGATGATGCAGAAACGACGACGACTGTTGCTGAACCAAAAAAGGATGTATTGCCTTTAGTGCTAGGGGCGATTGGTGCAGTAACGGGCATTACGGCATTAGCAGTTGCTTTCTTTAAGAAACCAGCAGAAGGGGCGAAAGTAGTTGATGAAGCTGCCCAAAAAGAAATAAAGGCACTGCAAGGGCAAATAACCAGTTTAAGTGCAGATGCCACTAAGCAAGCCGAGACTTTAGCCCAACATGGGGGCGATTTGTGGAAGCATCAAGTTGAGATAGATAGTAAAGCTTCTGGAATAGTTTATGATGCTGAAAGAAATACATTAAAAAATGAGATTGTAGGTGTTAGTTTAA
Organism: Candidatus Melainabacteria bacterium; assembly: GCA_026389055.1. Lineage (GTDB taxonomy): Bacteria > Cyanobacteriota > Vampirovibrionia > Vampirovibrionales > JAJTHC01 > JACEUU01. The sequence goes on from JAPLIO010000242.1 coordinate 7,745, forward strand.
GGCTTGCAGGCGTAGAAGCTGGACAACAACAGCAAGCTCAACAACTATCTGTTTTAGAGCTTGCCCAAGAAGCTATCAATAGTATCTTCGGTAAGGCTAAAGTAGACATTCAGGCTATACAAGAACAGTTAGCAGAAATTGACCCTCGTATTGCAGGGGGTACCATTCGGGTATCGGAAAAGATAAAACCTTTATTCAGCTTTGGTGAATACAACGTAAGCACTGAAGCTCAAATAGAGTTTAGAAATAGTGCTTTAGGTCAATCTGTTAGCAATCTACATAACCAAGCTATGAAATATAGGGATGACAATACTCAAATCCCGACTATCCAATCCATGGATATTATCAAGAAATCTTTCGAGCATTTAAGGGACACGAATACACAGGGAAGCCCTGTAGGACTGTATGATTTAAAGCTTAAAATTCAAGGGAGTTCAAACCCAGTAGATCCTTATGATAAACAATTACGAGCTTTTGTTGAGACGTTAGAAGGCATTGAGCATTATTATTCAACTGGTAAGGTAGACCTCTTAAAATCAAATGCTTATTTTTCAAAAAAGGAACTTTTGATAGAAGCGAAGAAGGTTTTAACAGCTGCCCAAACCAATGAGATTGAGAAAACCAAAACTGCCCAAGCCAACCTCATGACGTGGTTGGAAGGTATCTTCACGAAAACGAAACCTGAAATTTTCGAGATGAATACCAACGGTAAAAAACCACTGAAAACCTTACCAGCCCCACACTCTGATTCTGACTGGGTGAGAGACCAAAAGCTTTTGGAGGGAGACAAGCCCCTAGCAGAACTAACTCAAACATTATTAGGCAGTGGTTTTACAATGGCTGAACACCCTTATATGATGGGGGATGTTAGTACCCTTTCCGACGCTATTGGTGCGTTACGAAGAGCCTTAGTAGCAGAACAAGGCTATACCCTAGAAAATGGAGTACTCCAAGCACCAGAAGGTTCCGGGCGTAACCAGTTAGCACGAACCCTTAACCGTATCGCTAAAACGCTTATTTCTATTGACGATAAGGCTATCGAAGGAGGTCTAGTCCCCCTAAGGGTGGTAGAAGGCAATGTGAAAAACCTAGATTTGCCTACACAACTATGGAACGCTCGGTTGGATGGCGATGAAGACGGGGTTAAAGCCGTTACTGCTCAAATGTTCGAGGAATTACGGAGTGCTTTAGTCAGCTCATTTTTTGCAGAAAACCCACTCTCTTTCCCTGAAAAAGAGAATTACGCTGGAGGAGTTTTAAAGTTTGTCAATCAGTCGTATCCTAGTTATCCTAGAGTGTCTACAACCTGTTATGACACCATCACAACGAAAGGAAATGAGCTATCTAAGGGTTTAGATTTTACCCAAACCCTTACCAATCAACTGTTTGATGATTTGGAAGCCTCAAAGATGATGGATAACCCACACGTATTGTTTTCCATGTGGGAGCTTGCTACTAAATGTATCGACACCCTACCTACCAGCAATACAAATAAACAGAATTGGGATGCTAGCCCCTTCCCTAAAGTATTGGATTATGCAGCGTGGCACACCCATGAATCTAAGGCAAGAGTAGGAAGAATGTCTGAAGATGCTCAAATTGCCTTAGCAAATTGGAAAGACTTCCCTGAATTGAAAGAGAAGGTGCAAGCCGTCATTAGTGCTAGAACGGAAAGCGTAGAAAAGGTTAAAACCGCCCAAACCGCACTCATGGCGTTTCTAAAAGACAAATTCTACAAGCCTGAAGCACAAGCCCCTGCTTAAACCTATAGTGTTTTGAATCATTTATTTTGTAGGGGCGTAATTTATTACGTCCGCCCAACAATCCTCAAACGGATGCGATAAATCGCACCCCTACAAAAAAATGCAACTAAAATAATTCAAAATACTATACCTAGAGAGGCACACGAAGAAGCCTCTCTAGGTAGGTATTGTTAGTTGCTAGCCACTTTCAATTCATAGGTTTGCAGTGAACGTTCGATAATGCTCAGCAATTCTTCCTGTTTAAATGGTTTGCCTAGCACATAGCTAATACCATTCAACTTCGCCACGCTCTTCATCTCATCTAAGTTAGAAAAGGCGGTCAGCATCATACGTTGGGTATTAGGAGAAAGTTGCTTTAAATGCTTCAGCAACATATGCCCCGGCATAGTACCCCCTAAATCTTCATCGGAAATAACCAAGCTATAATGGGTTTCTGCCAACTTCATTAAAGCAGCCCTTGGGCAAACTTCAAAATCTGCAAGCACATTGGGCAGTTTAATAGAACAAAACAACCGAAGAGACTGTAGCACATCGGCACTGTCTTCAACAAATAAAATACGATGCTGCACTGGATTCATAAGAAAAATTTACACGCTCCGTTAAGATATTAAACTAAACAATCAGTTATAGTAGGGGAAACAACAATAGCACACTCTGTTTATTAAAAAGCCTTACAATTTTAATAGTACGAAAAAGGTGGTTCCATCTTGTTCGTTAGATTTACAGACTAATTTGCCTTTATGGGCTTCAATGGCTTGCTTGGTTACTGCTAACCCTAAGCCTTGGTTCTCATCCGTTGATTGTACGGTTTTCGTTGAAACGTAAGGCTCAAAAATCTTAGCCATCATATCTGGCGGTATAACAGGTCCATTATTATGAATTTCAATGGTAACCGCCTTGAAAGGTTTCAATACCTGATGAAGCCGAACCGTTAAACAGGCATTGGCGGGTTGAAATTCTGCCAATGCTTCATACCCATTTTGAATGATATTCAAAAACGCTTGTTTTAGTAGGCTTTCATTGCCCATTACGCTGGCTTTTTCGCTCAGCGTGCAATCAATTTTAGTTTGGATAGTAGGGTATTGATTATGGCATTGTTCTAGGGTTTGAAGCACCATTTTTTTAACCGAACGGTTTTATAGGTAGCTTTAGCATTAAGCATACCCACCTCTTGCTTACGAAACAACCCTGTTAATTGCCGAACATTGGTAAATATTTCGCCAATATGGGAAAGGCTCTCTAAAGAGTAATTGGTAATATGGATAGCGATACCAAGCGTTTGAGCAACAGGATGTTTGCCCCTATAATCCGCCGTTTGCACTAGAGAACCTTGTTCATGCTCTGCCACTAAAAAATGAAGCTGATCTAACAGTAGCTCTTGGTTGGTTTGAATGGCAGCTAATGGGTTTTTAATTTCATGTTCTAGCAAATTAAAGGCGTGTTTGGTGGTTTTTTTATCCGTTGTTACAGTAGCATCTGTTGCGTAGTTGATAGTTTCAGCAGATTCCGTGGCAGAAGAAGAAAGGAGTGTTTCAACCACATGAACTGCTTTTGGGTGCAGCATAGTGGTTTCTGGTTGCGTTGATTCTGCTTTGGCGTGCCTCATCAGAAAAAGTCCTTTAATCTATGGGTCTTCATCCAGTAAGTCGTAATATCAATCGTTATCATCAATTGCTCATATTTATCCGTAAGCTAGTTTACATTAACAATAGTTGCTGTTAATCTTTATAATAAAGTATAGATAGTCATCAATAAACGACTTAGAATCTGTACCCACCCCTCTTGAGTCATACAAGAGGTTTATTGTTCTTCTACAGTTGAGCATCGGTTACAAACAGGAATCGATTAGGGTGGAGTGAATTTTGTTATATTTCTTCATATTCCATCAAGTATAAACTTTCTTTCGATGAAGCGAAACTTTTTCTGATGGATTCACTAGAACTCCACTATGTATGGTAGCATAAACACAAATGCTCGTTTTGTAAACAGGCTAATTAAAGAGGCTGGTATTTCTTGAAATTTTTATTGTTTTTGTTATGGGCTTCTTGGAAAATAAAACAACACAATTGCCTAGAATGCTTGCAAAAACTAGGTAATTTCGGTATTTGTTCTGGTTGCTTACAACGGTACCAACCACTTGAAAATAAAGAAACCGGCTTGATTAGATTTCTGAAAACAGCAGGAAAAACACAAGTACCCGTTTTTATATCAACGCCGTGGTCGCAAAAAATGAGGAAAAAATGGTATCGGTATAAGTTTTTGAAAGCCTATGCTGAAACGGCTTTATTCGTTTCTTTATTGTTGCCTACAGCCTTACTGGCTATTACTTCTGTAAAAAAAACGTTACAAAAGCCCCTTGAACCTCGCCGAATTTGGCTCACGCATCCACCTGCCAGAGCGGGTAAAGTGTACCCTTGGGAACGCATCGTTCAACGCCTAGCTGCCCAACAAGGATGGGGGTATGAACCGAATTTAATCCGTTGGGCATCGTTTCAACAGGGTGAAAAGGAACAAAAAACGGCTCGTTCCAAGCTGGAACGTCAACAACAAAGAGCGACCGCTTTTTGTGCGACTAACAATGCAAAGCTATTGAAAAAGCTTAAAGAAGAACCGCCTCAGCTTATTTTGTTGATGGATGATATTATGACAACAGGGGCAACAATATCAGGTTGTTTGGTTGCGTTGAACGAACTTTGTAAGCAGGGGGGTGCTTCTGTATCTTTGCCGCAATTGCAGGTAGTGGTGCTAACGGAAGTTCCCCTCTAGCACAGACCGTTTTTTTTTGGTTTAATAAAAACATGCTATTCCTTCATTTTTATTTTATGAGAGTTGGACACCCCCACAATGAGTTTAAATGCTGCTGCCGCCACTTTGTTGCCTGAAATACTGTCTGCTTCTGCCCCTGTACGCATTGGGTTAATTGGCTTGGGAACGGTTGGTTCTGGCACCGTTAAATTACTCAGCCGTAACCCGTTGGTAGAATTAGTTCAAATTGCCGTCAAATCAATTGATAAAGCCAGAAGCTTGGCAGATATTGAAATCGCCCATCTGCTAACAACAGATGCTTTTGCAGTAGTCAACAACCCCGATGTGCAAGTGGTGGTTGAGTTAGTAGGTGGTATTGATTTAGCCAAACAGTGGATTACCACGGCGTTAAACAATAAAAAGCACGTTGTAACCGCCAACAAAGCCTTAATTGCTACCCACGGGGCTGAACTATTTGCCTTAGCCAAGAAAAATGGCGTTGCCTTACTGTTTGAAGCCTCTGTTGCGGGGGGTATCCCCATTTTAATGCCACTTAAAATGTGCTTGGCTGCCAATAAAATCACCGAAATCGCAGGTATTCTCAACGGAACAACCAACTACATTCTAACCCGCATGATGGAAGACGGGTGGGATTTTCAAACCGCATTAGCCAAAGCTCAAGCCCTCGGTTTCGCAGAAGCAGACCCTTCTAGCGATGTTGATGGACACGATGCCGCTTACAAGCTAGCCATTTTGGCGAAAATTGCATTCCAACGTCAAATAGATGTGGCCGAGATTTTTGTGGAAGGTATTACCGCCATCACCCCTGCGGATATTGATTATGCTAAACGCTTTGGTTATACCATTCGCTTGATTGGGCTAGCCCGTTGGAATGAAGAACGCCAATGCCCTGAACTGCGGGTTCATCCCATGTTGTTGAAAAATACGCACCCACTAGCCAACGTTTATAATGAATACAACGCTATTTGGGTAAAGGGTGATGCCGTGGGCGATACCATGTTCTACGGTAAAGGGGCAGGTGAACTGCCAACCGCCAGTGCCGTTTGTGCGGATGTGTTGGCATTAGTAAAAGATATTCAATCTAACAACCTAACGGTTTGTGCAGGGATGGAAGTGTTTTTATCGGCTGAAAAAGTAACGCCTCTGCCCATTTCTGAAACGACCAATCGGTATTACATTCGGTTGAACACTAAAGATGAAGCGGGCGTACTGGCGGAACTAGGCAAAGCCTTCGGAGACCAAGGCGTTAGCCTTGAAAGCTTCCTACAATTACCGGGGGAAGAACCCGAAACGGCTAGCTTAATGCTGGTAACACACTTAGCCCAAGAAAAAAATGTCCAACAAGCTTTGAAAAACATTGTTGCCCTAACGGTTACAGAATCCATTGGGTGCGTATTAAGAGTATTGTAAACTAATTTTTAAAAATGAAAGAATTGAAACAATGATGATGATGATGTCTGTTGGTATTTTAGACCGCTATAGAAGCCTGTACAACTTGGCTGATGATTACCCTGTTGTTAGCTTGCACGAAGGCAGTACGCCACTCATTCCAGCCCAACGTTTAGCCAAATGTTTGCGGGTAGAAGGCTTAAAAGTGTTCCTGAAATACGAAGGACTCAACCCCACGGGCAGCTTTAAAGATAGAGGCATGACTTACGCCGTTTCTCAAGCCAAAGCGGATGGGGCGGAATACGTCATTTGTGCCAGCACTGGGAATACGTCTGCAGCGTGTGCGGCGTATGCTACACGAGCTGGGCTAAAGGCTTTGGTGATTATTCCTGAAGGCAAGATTGCCTTGGGTAAATTGTCTCAAGCGTTGATGTACGGGGCAACGATTGTTGAAATTTCGGGCAATTTTGACCAAGCTCTTTCTATTGTGCGGGAATTGGGTGAAATGACCCCCAAGCTAGCGGTGGTTAATTCCATCAATCCGTACCGTATTGAAGGGCAAAAATCAGGAGCGTGGGAAATTTGCGATGATTTAGGAAAAGCTCCCGATCAATTTTTTATTCCTGTAGGCAATGCAGGTAACATTACGGCTTATTGGCGTGGGTTTGAACAGTATAAAGCCATCGGGAAGATTGATAGCCTACCGCAGATGTTTGGGTATCAAGCAGCGGGGGCGGCTCCGTTGGTGCTAGGGCACCCGATTGATAACCCTGAAACGGTGGCTACGGCTATTCGGATTGGGAAACCTGCTAGTTGGGATGGGGCGATTACCGCCAAAACCGCTAGCGGTGGGCAGATAGATTCTGTTACGGATGCGGAGATTTTGAGTGCTTACCATTGTTTGGCTCGGCATGAAGGGGTGTTTTGCGAACCTGCTAGTGCGGCTAGTGTGGCGGGTTTGTTTAAAGCGGCGGCTGAAGGCAAGTTAAAACCTCATGCGACTGTGGTTTGTATTTTAACGGGTAATGGCTTAAAAGACCCTGATAATGCCATTGACGTAGGCATGAAGGGGGCTAACCGAGTAGCCTTACCCCCAGACCGCCAAGCCATCGCATCATTCTTGGGGTTGTAAGGGTTAAAGTATAGTCATTTATACCAAATAGCATGTTTAGATTCACATCATGGGCGGGCGACCACAAGGGTTCGCCCCTACAGTAATCTAATAGCTCTCCCTTTGTAGGGGAGACCCTCGTGGTCTCCCGAATCAGGATTTTATGCTATTTAATTTTTTAATTGGTATAAAAGGGCGGACACAGAGATCCGCCCCTACAGAGAATGCGTAGCACATTATGTTTAGGAACAGTTATAATTCTAGATTATCCCACCAACCTTCTTCAACGAATGGTGTCCCCTGCTTAGGCTCCTTCTCTATCTTCTCTAGGATAGCAGGCTCAAAAATTCGAATAAATTGTCGAGAATAAGGATGGTTCTCTGTTTCGAAAAGGTGTCCCCGAGATGAAGCTTCTTTAAGAGCGTGAAGTTCTAAAGCCTTTTGAGCTTCTAACACTAAATTACCTGCTCTACGAGCCTCTTCTCTTTCTTGGGCAGTCCAAATAACTGAGGAAGAAAAACTTAAAAGCTTATCTCCCTTTACAAGCGTAAGAAAATTCTTACCAAGTTGCTTGTTTTTGTCAATGTTTCTATCAGTCGGATTAGCAGCAACTGGAAATAATGTTTGATCTAAAGATAACCAAAATTGAGCTTCAGGAAGAGACAAAGCCTCTGGTAGATTTCCTTCGGGCATCCGAAGTCCTCTAAATGTTGAAACTAAATTTTGAGTCGTAATCAAAGCACTTTTTGCACTTTCTTTATCAGTACTACCCAAATTCTCAATTAAGTCAATCAAACGAACTGTATTGATTGCATCCATTCTCGTTGCTTGTTCTAACAAGTTAGCTTCTGTACGAGCAAAACCCTTTACAGCTTCATCTGCAAAAGTAATTACACTTCCTGCTCTGTTTTGAGGCGTGGTAGGGGCGGTTGCTTGAAACACATCTGCGGTTAAAACAGCAGTGGGTTTCGTGTGGGATGTTTTAGCTTCAACTGATGAAGTTGATAGGGGGGGGGGAAGTAATAGCATTCATTGGGGCAAAAGAAAAAGCCTGTAGTTTCATTGTAGTTTGCATCCTCTAAGTTAAATAACACTCAACCAACTAGAAATATCCATGTTAGTTGATATCTTAATTAAACCCTAAAGGAGGGGCTTTGTCATTAAACAATTGCTCGTTTATTACAGTCTGTTTACAAAGCACCCTACAAGCTATTGAGGTTATCAATGGCTTGCTTGCGTTGCACGGTTTGGTTTAAACTAATTATTGGCTCACCTTTCTTTGGCTAGGCGGTAAGCAAGGAAGTTCACACAGACCTTACGGCTATAAACCGTTTAAAAAAGGGACTGCTGAGAACAGTCCCTTGTGTTACCAAAGCAAAGAAAAAGAAAGGAGTTAAAGAATGATTAAGGTAATCATTTTGATACTCAGAGTAGTTTCGGCTATTCTGGAGCTACTTAGCCAGCTATTAAAATAGCGAGTTAAGTAAAAGGAGGTAGCCATTCATGTTAGCACATGGGTGGCTATTTCTCTATTTTGACAAAGGTTGCCAAAAACTGCAAGTGTTTTTGTGAAAATTTAACATCTAACCAAAAAATCGATGCTACGCCCCTTCGGGCATGTTGATGCTATCAACCGCTTGGACTTTTACATCTGGGATGAGTTCGCTATAAGAAAGCACGGTAATCATCGGTAAATGTCTATCTAACAGCTGATACAACGGCAATCGAATTCTAGGCGAACATAAAATAACAGGCACTCGCCCATAATGCTGCTGCACCAAGCGGAGCGAATCATTCACCGCTTCAATCAACTGCTGAACCTGCAGAGGGTTGAGTAAGAACATCGTCCCCAGTTCCGTGCGTTGGCAAGCTTCATCCAGCACCTGCTCCCACTGGTTAGAAAGCGTAACCGCCACAAGCGATTTCGCCTTATCCGCATGAGAAATACAAATTTGCCGCCCCAACGAAGCCCGCAACCGCTCTGAAAGTACATCAGGTTCTCGGGAAAACCGAGCGTAATCGCTCAAGCGTTCAAAAATAAACTGAATATCTTTAATAGACACTTTTTCTCGGGTTAAATTCACAAACACCTTGCGTAAATCGTTCGGGGTCAACATCCCCGGTACTAGTTCTTGAATGACGGAAGGGTCAGACTGTTTCATCAATTCCATCAGTTTAAGAACGTCCATTTTAGACATAATATCGTCAACGTATTTAATCGAAACTTCCTGCAAGTGGGCAATCACCGCATCTGTGGCTTCAACGGCTTGGGCTTGCAGTTCGGGCGGAATATCGTTGGGGTCTAACCAATAAGCTTCCGTATTATAGGTAGGGTCAACATCTCGAACAACGTTTTCGGGCGGTTCGGGCTGAACCGCCTGATAATAAGACGCTAAAATCATAAATTTACCGGGGTAAACCCGCCCTGTAGCAACAGGGTTCCCCCGAATAGAAAGCATATATTCGTGGGCCTCAAGGGTGTTACTATCCATAATGCGAATGTTGGGTAGAATGTAGCCCAGTTCATCCGTCAACCGAGTTCGCAACCCCGCAATTTTCCCCAGTAATTGCCCATCCTGTTCAGGGTCTGCAATTTGAAGTAGGTTCGCCCCCACTTGCAAGCTGAGCGAATCGACCCCCATGCGTTCGTACATTCTGTTCGGGTCAATCATTTGTTGCATATTTTGTTGAACTTGGTCTAATTCACCCAATTGTTGTTGTACATCTGTGGTTAAGAAAACGCTAAAGGCTACGCCTCCAATGAGTAACGCAAAAACTGTAAACGCCCACCATGGCAACCCTGTAAACGAAGAGGTAACGGCAATTAAGACTAAGAAAAGTGCCGCAAAAATGAGACCATACGGTTTGCCTTGAAACTGAGCGAATAAATCTTGAGCCAAACTATCTGAAACGGAGGTGGTACGGGTCATCGTAATACCAATAGCAACCGCCATTAGCAGTGCAGGTAATTGTTGGGTTAACCCGTCCCCAATGGTTAGAATGGTGTACTTATTGAGGGCTTCCATTAGCGGTAGCCCTTTTTGAAGCACCCCAATGGCAAAACCCCCAACAATGTTAATAACCGTAATAATAATCCCAGCGATAGAATCCCCTTTAACGAATTTCATCGCCCCATCCATCGAACCGAGCAAGGCACTTTCCCGTTGTAAATCTTCCCGCTTTTGTTTGGCTTCATCGGGGCCAATTAACCCCGCGTTCAAGTCAGAATCAATGGTCATTTGCTTACCTGGCATGGCATCCAAGGCGAACCTTGCCCCAACTTCCGCAACCCGTTCAGACCCCTTGGTAATAACCATAAACTGAACCAAGGTAATAATACTATAAATAATAACCCCAACAACTAAGTTACCCCCTGTAACGAAGTGTCCGAAGGCTTCAATCATTTCGCCTGCATGCCCATTGGCTAAAATGGCTCTGGTTGAAGCAATACCCAAAGATAAGCGGAACAAGGTTGCCATCAAAATTAAGGAAGGGTAGGCGGCAATATCCAGCGGTTTCCGCACATAAAGGGACATCATTAGTAGCACAATGCCGAGACTGATGTTGAAACTAACGGAGAAATCGATAAACCAATCAGGTAGTGGGACGAGGATAATCAGCACCAACGCCAAAATACCCACCCCAAGCAGTAGTTCGCTTATGGGTGGAATGGCAAAGGCGGTGTTTTTAGCAGGGGCTGCCATCATCATCATCATGGGAGGTGAAGGGTGTTCTCTTTCTTTTGGCGTTAATTTTTAACCGATAGTTTTAAGCATACTCTGTACTTATAATAAAGGCAAAGCAGTATAAAAAACTGTTATTTTAGATTAAATTAAAGCCTTCGGGGTAGAGGAACACTGGAGAAACGGCACAGACACCCATTCTCCGTTTGATTATCGCTGCATTGTTCCCCCCCCATCCTCAGGGGGCAAAAAATAGGTTAAACCAATACGCTTCCTGGCCAAACGGCGGAACACTCAATTATTGCTAGATTTGGTTATGATTTTTAGCATCAAACCTTGGAGACAGGCTGGCGAGAGTTTAGTAATGAATGGGCGTAAAATTGGTTTTGGGCTATAAAACGAGTATTTATAGCCCAAAATAATGGAAATATAGGCGTGGGGGGGGTACACACCACGGGCGAACGAAAAGCGGCTCGGTATTATTGGCTACCGACCGCTACTTAACGCTAGCGATTGGCGGATGCGGGCATATTCAGGGTCTTTGTAGAACGCCGAAGTAGCCACCGAAGCCTTACCACTGTATTTGCTAAACTTCTTCTGCGTATACGGCAGTTGCGTCGCCTCATTCTCAAAAAAGCACAACTGGGAAATCCGCACACCGGGGTAAAGCGGTAAAGGAATCATCGAAACATTAGAAAGCTCAAACGTCAAACTGCCCGAAAAACCCGGGTCTACAAACCCAGCCGTAGCATGAATTTGTAAGCCTAACCTGCCCCAAGTGCTACGCCCTTCCAACCGAGCCGATAAATCCAACGGCAACGTAATATGTTCCAACGTAGAAGCCAAGGCAAATTCCCCCGGATGCAACACAAACGGTTGCCCAACAGGAATGGTAATCCACTCCCACAACGCTTCCATCTCGTTGGCAATATCCACGGAAGCATTCAAGGGGTCAATGGAAGCCACGTTGGAACGTCGCATCACTTGAAAATCTGTGCCCAAGCGTAAATCCACCGAAGTAGGCCCAAACTGCTCTTCAGGGCGAATAAGCGGGGTAATGGTAACTCGTTTTTCAGCATCAGGGTGTACCAAGCGTTTTAAAATTTGGGTTTCGTTTAAGATGGTCATCATCATCATGGCTTACACTTCTTCTCCTAGCACGGTTTTGTGCAATAAGGCGGTTTCAATAGATTTCAACACGCTGGTTTCTAGTTTCACTAATTGATTAGTCAACACCTGCCATTTGGCATCTGTTGGGGTTTCCATCCATGCTAACCACTGCGGCACCAAGGTTTGTAGCTGATACTGCCATGTGGCGGCGACTATTTCTTTGAGTTCACAAGGGGTTTCGGTTATTTGGTGAAGGCAAGCGTAAATATCCAAGGGCTGGGTTTCGTCATTCAACGTTTGCCAAAGCTGCGTGCCATCATCTTCGCAAATAGCACTAATAAAGCAGCCTGCTTGCAATTTCGCTTGTAGTTGTTCGCCTCGTTTTAGGTGTTTTTGTGTGGCGTGTAACTTCGTGGGTAACGCGGTTTCTAATGCCCCAAACCAGTTCGATTGCCCTGCCATCGTACCCTTGTTTAGCTGCACGGCTTCAGGCTTGAGTTTTTCTAATTGCTGATGCCATAATACCGCATTGACAGACCCATTATTGAAAAACTGCAACGCTTCAAACAGCAGGGCTTCCGTTTCCCAGAACGTGGCATGGGAAAGTCTATCAGGCTGGCAAAGGGCGGTAGTTATCCAGTAATAATAGTAGTGCGAACCCAAGGTAATAACGCCTAACAATGCCATTAACGCTTGGCTTGGTAATGGTTGCAAGCCACTTAAGGTGTTTTCGTACTGGGAGGCTAAATTTTGCAATGAACCTTGCAATAAATCGCCCCATTGCAGGGTGGAAGTAGCATTCAGCCAATGAATACTTTCTTCTACAATGGTTAAATTATCTAGGCTATAACCTTTAAGAGGGGTTGTTGTTTTATTGTTAAGCAATCGAACGGTTTGAGAACTAAGCAACACGGTAGGTATAACGGTTTCAATAAAGGCGAGTTGTTCCCGTTCTGCCAACAGGGTTTTAGCTTCAGGTAATAGGCTTTCAAGTTTAGTAGCCCATTGTTGTTGTTGGGCTACTAACCCAAGCACGGTAGAAACTTCCGCTTGTTCAAACCAGTTTAAAAGTGTGCCATGGGCTGGTGTTTTTAGTTGCGTTAAGCAAGCTTTAAATGTGGCTAATAGTTGAAGCCGAATATCTTTCAATACGCCTTGGAACGAGGCATAGAGTAAGGCTTCTTGGGTTTTTGAAACGGTGAGGGTCAACTTTTTTTCTAGGGATTGTTCTAGCTTGGCTTGTTGTTGAAAAATTAACGTCCACCAATGCCCGAGGGGAGAATGCACTAACGCAGGCAGGGAAAGGGCTTCGGTTGCTACAGCGTTAGCGATGGTTGGGTTTGTTGTACTTGCAGGAGAAAGAACCATAACGAAAATACTCTATCTTTTATAGTTTTTTGAGGAGGGGGTATAAGGTGATAGCTTTAGTGTACAAAACCTTGGGCGTAAAAGACAAGAGAAGGCAACAGAATTGTTACGTTTGAAACCAATTTAAAAGATAACTGGTTTTCCACTAGTAGGAACGACCATCGCCTTTACCCTGCCGTGGCAGAATGACAAAATACGCTATTTAATCTGTGAACTGGTATAAGTAACGCCCACAATAAAAAATGGTATCATCGTTACGCTTACGCTATAGTAAAGAGTATGAATACTTCAACACATCACCCCCTCAAAATTCTCATTTCTACAGGCGATGCTTCAGGCGATACCCATGCCCTTGCCGTGGTAGAAGCCCTAATCAAATACCACCCTACCTGCGAAATTAAAGCCATCGGCAATGAAAAACTGGCTCATCATCCCTGTGTTTCGCTGATTGCTCATCATCAACAAGTGGGCATGGGGCAAGTGGGGCTAATGGGATTACTCAACAGTTTGCCTGCCCACTTACGCCTTGCCCAACAAACCATAGCTGTGTGTGAAGCATGGCACCCCGATTTGATACTGCTGATTGATTACGGAGGCTACCATCTGCAACTGGCTAAAAAGCTAAATAAACAGTGGAAAGTGGTTTACTACATTCCGCCTCAAGTGTGGGCTAGTAGACCGAAACGCATTCAAAAAATCAAACAATTCGTGCATCATGTCTTCTGTATTTTTCCGTTTGAGCAGGCGTTGTATGAACAGGCAGGGATTCCCGTAACGTATGTGGGGCATCCGCTAATGGGGCAATTACCGCCCCCTACCTCAAAAAAAGCCCTCTGCCAACAAGTGGGGCTAGATGAAACCCGCCCTGTCATTGGGCTATTCCCCGGTTCGAGAACAGCGGAAATTCAGTATTGTTTGCCCATTATTTTTGCTAGCGTACCCCCTTTAGTAAAAGCCTTGGCAGCCCTTGGGTTACAGCCGCCGCAGTTTGTGTTGGCGAAGGCTTCAGGGCTAAACGCTAGCGTGTTGGATAAAGCGATTCAGCAGGCAAGCTTCGTTTTAAAGGGGGTGCCTGTCAAAGTGGTTGAGCATCAAAACCATGCTATTTTGAGTGGGGCAGAGTTGATTATTGGGGCTTCAGGCACAACAACTTTGGAAGCAGCGTTATACAAAACCCCCATGGTTATTGCTTATAAGCTAGATGCCTTTACGGCATGGATAGCCAAACAGGTGATTAAAGTACCGTATTTGGGGTTGCCTAATTTGTTGGTTTCGCCAGAGGATGCACCCATTTTGCCTGAATTATTACAGGATTCATTTACCCCTGAAGCAGTTGTTTCTGTTAGCGTACCGTTGTTAGATAAAACATCCGCTGCTTATGCTAAGGCAATGGCTGGGTTTGAGACGATTGCCACGGTATTGAAGTTGGCGGAGACGGAAGTATTATCGCCTGCAGAGCGGGTGGCAGTGGGTATTTTAGCGTTGGCTTCCCCGCCTCCCAGTTCATCTTGTTGATGACTTCAATACCGTCGTCTTGGGTATAGCTTATCGGCTTAAATCTTTAGGGAATGGGAAAGTAGGACTGTTAACCGTTTGATACATACCCGTATAGTTACCAGGGTTTGCCGCAAGATACTTTCCATTACCACGGTATGGGCGAGGGGTAATAATTTCCTCAATAGGCAATAACGGTTCCTGAAAAGCTTCAGGCAGTAACGGGCTTTCAGGATAAATTAAAAGAGGCATTGGCGGTAGTTCAGGTACTCTGGGGCGTAGGGAATGCGGCACGGGTGCTGTTAATGAAGCAGCAGGATGAGGCGTTAAGTTAGGCGTTGTAGGCGAAGTTACCCGATGCCCCATTCCTTCAGGTAAATAGTAACACCCATTAGGCGAAGGCACAGACCCGATTGGCTGAAGGCTACCGAACAACACTTCAGGCGAAGGTAACGGATAGTTAGGTGAGCCTTTTGGGGAAAGATGTTGAAACGTGTTAGAAGCCATAGTTTACCTGAATGTTACAAGAATAAGGGAAGAGTCTATCAGTATAAACCGTTCAACACGCAAAATGCCACCTCGGCTTGCAACAATTTGTTACAATTCCAATCGGTGGCATTTGTTTTTCAAATTCAGGATGAGGTTATTTGCTCAATAAAATTTTGGCTTCAGTTTCATCGCTAGCAATGGTTAGTACGCGGTTTAATTTGGTCATTTCAACCAATTTTTGAACAAAGGGTGTTAATCCGTACAATACTAACTTTCCACCTTGTACATTAACTTGTTTGAATTGAGCCACTAACGCACCCAATCCGCTACTATCAATAAACTTAAGCTCGTGCATATCTAAAGCAAATAAGCGTTCTTGCTGATTGAGGCTTTTGTTGACGGCATCCGTTAATTCATTCATGACCAAGGCACTGCCTAGCCCAATAATTACAACAGACTCATCTTTTTTTAAGCTAACCATCTATGTTAAGGTCTCCATATCATCAATCTACACGGAAAAAATAATCAGTGCCTCATTAGGGAAATACCGTTAGTAAAAATTTACTATAGTACTATTATTGACGGTATGGCACTCGTTAATCCTCAACGTTTAGAAGAAAACCCCCTAACAGGAGTAATTATTCCGCAACAGGTAGCGAAGTTTCTTGGGTAAACTGTGAAAACAATACGTCGTTGGTGCGAACAACCGTGGGTTCCCCTTTGGCTACAGCATGGTAGGCTAATTTTCCAACGGAATAGCCACCGCCCATAATCGCTCCGCCCACCACGCCAAACGGTACGGCTACCCAACCTAACGCAGGGTTGCCTAAGTTTTTACCGTATTCATAACTTTGCCTTGTCGTATCGCTAATAATTTGTCCGCCGTGGTCTAAATCCTTCAATGCTTTTTGGGTGTAGCCGGGGTCTTTGTACAGTTGCCCTTCAGCGTTTAAAAAGCCCGTCATGGGGGTTATTTCAATGGCAATCGGTACTTCTTTGCCTGTAGGTAAGGTTACCCAATCAAAGGCTAGTTTCAGATAACCGCCTTTACCGAAGAACCCTTGTCCGTAAACATCGCTTACTCTGCCCCGAAGGGTAGAGCCTCTGGGTAGT
>JAPLIO010000094.1 GCA_026389055.1 Candidatus Melainabacteria bacterium
GCAATAATGTCTGCGCCAGGAAAGTCCATGTTCCTAAAGATCAAATCACCAGCCACTTTCATTAAGTCTGGGCTTGCAGCGAGTAACGGCATCATGTTGGCAACAGCTTCTTGACGCTTAGAGTTGTAGCCTGGGCCTGTCTCCATCACAACGTCATATTCGCCAACAGTTACGTCATTGAGAATCTTAGTCACGCCTGCATCGTCAACCGTGCGTTGATTCAGCACCACTAACTCAGGCTGATTATCGTAGCCAATGATCCGCATAACTCGTTCGTGATCGTATATCTTGGGAATCAGATCGAGCAGAATCTTGCCTGCATACCGGATCGAACGGGTTAAATTGTCAAAATAATGGAAGTTAGTCAGATCAATTTGCTGCTGCTGACCATTGATAGCTTTGCCCGACAAGTTACCGCTAGGCATTTGATTAGGGTCAAAGATACCTAATACAGCTTGCAAATCGTTGTTAATCGAAGCACTAGCCGCCAAGATTCCCGCAGGTGGTGGTTCAGGCTGTAAGCGTGTTGGTGCAGAAGCAGGCACACCTTCAATGTCTTTTTGCTTGTATCGCAACACAGGACTCGACTTAATGTTAGCCGATGCCCACTCCATTTCATGCCCCTCGTCTTGCCCTTCAGCCATCAACCATTTAGCTTTAGGGGCGAGTGCAACAGACTCAGTAATAGACGTTTGCCAAAAGTTAAGCATACGCTGTGGGTCTTTAGCATTGCGAACCAGGCCATACTTCTTACGCTTAGACTCAATGACCAGCTGCTGACCGTAGACAGGCACAATCGGGATGTACTTGCCAGGCCAATCCCGTTCCTCAAGCACCTCCATAGCGGTCAACTTGCACCACTTGATCTGCTTACGCATTGACTCACGTTCGCTGACAATGGTAATGCCTGCCATAGCTAGGATTGCCTGATCGGGCAGCTCGTCTTTAAAGACCGCTGTACCGTCTGATAATTGGACTAGCTTTGCCGCCTTACGCTCTGTGTAAAAGTATTCGGCAATGCGAATATCATCTTTCATAATCCATTCAGCAGAATCGTCACCAGTGCCACGGTATGTAAAGCTACCTAGATCGGCATCTGGATACATTTCCTGAAATATTTTCTTTTCAATTACCGTTGTAATTAAGCAACGATCAGCGTCAGAACCGTCAGGTAGGATCGAATTAGGGTCGAAATAGACTGTGAATGGATTATCGATCGGGCGAATGTAAATTTCTTGGTCAAATGAATCGTCACGGATGTAGTCAGTCACCACCCGAAAGTAGCCCCAACCCATTCGGACAGAGTAATCAAACGCCGTATCGTAGGCTTGATCTGCGTCTGAGTTGACCTCGATGTGACGGATCACACCAGTTAGAATTTCCGCTAGTTTCTCGTTAGAGCTAGTGTTTGTACCGTGAACCTTAATTCGTGGTCGTGCCTGGCGTTGTTGGTTTGTAACCTGTCGGATGTATGGATCAATCTTATTGATTGTCAGACATGGGCGAGCTTCAAGGTTGCGACTGTTCTGAATCTCAGTAGCGTTTTCGTTGTCCATCATCCCATCCAGCTTGCAGGTAATTGATACGTTGTCTGTTTCTTCACTTTGCGTGGCTCGTTTACTACTAGCCCAATATAACGAAATGCGTCTGCGCCGTGCGAATAATTATCATGCAACGGTGATTTACTAAACATTTTAGTATCTGGGTCTACATCATAACGATAGTGCCGCAGACATTGTAGCCCTTCAGCACATTCTTCACGATCAAAATAACACTTTGGAAATATGGTTCTAGCTGCGTTAATGCTATCAGAAACAGGCACTTTTGAGGTGATTTGCACTTTATAACCCGCAGCTCGCACGATTTCCTCAATGCTGCGACCATTAGCCGCTAGTGTTTTGTTCTGTGCATCGTGCGGCAACCATAGCGTATCGTAGACATAACCATAGGTTTGCATCACAGACAGGTAATGGCTGATCGTGCGTTGATTATCCTCAATATATCGGATTAAATGGATTTCCATGCCGATAAACTGGACAAACCAAATAGCGGTCGCATCTGCCCATCCTAAGTCAAACACCGCATGAACGGGTTTAGCAGGATCGTAAGGCACTTTCATAATCCGACCTTCAAGGTCAGCTGCCTGCATTTCTCTAGCAAATACCGCACCATCTACCGTCTGCCTGCAAACACCTTCCCAAACTGTGTTGTACGCCTCAATGTCACGCTCTTTTAGCGCATCTTTCTCTAATCTGAGCGTCTCAGGAAACCACGGATTGTCCGACCAGTCAATCTTTTCAATCACGCAGTCTTTGGGTGGGTGGGCAACAAACCGCTGAAACGTGTCATCAGTTTCTAGCTCTGGGTTAAACGTCACCCATATCTCAGAATGTTCTTTACGGATCGTTGGGATCAAAACGTTCCAACTAGACTTTGATACCGTCTGTGCTTCCTCAACCCAACAAACGTCGATGCCTTCAAAGGACTTGACGTTAGATATATTGTTTTTCAGCCCGACAAAGAAAAACTCTGAGCCGTTTTTACCCTTGATTGAAGCCTGGGTGATCTCGTAGAATCCATCTAGCCCCAAGTCAGCTATCTGATCCGATAGCAATTTATGCACCGAATCCTTGATTGAGGTTTGATATTCACGGGCGCACAGTATGCGTAACTGGTCACGAGCTGCGAGGATTAGTAACGCACGAGCCACGCCCCAAGACTTTGCACCACCTCGACCACCAAATAAAACCCGATAACGTGAACGTGGTGGATCGAATAGACAAGAGAGTTTCTCAGGAAACTCAGCCTTCGCTATTGCTTGCGCTAGATTCATTGGGCTTTACAAAAGATACTTGGATACCTGTCAGTAACGGTGCGCCATCTGCGCCTGTAATCTCTTGTTTGGTTGA
>JAPLIO010000150.1 GCA_026389055.1 Candidatus Melainabacteria bacterium
TGCCTCAAGTACAGGCGGGGGCTACTACCAATGGAGCTTCGGCGGAACTCAATCAGCTATTGAATAGTACGGGTACGTTGGCATCAGATGTAGTGGCTCAATCTGCGTTGTTAGAACAAGCCCAAAAGCAGGTTGAACAACAAAAGGCAATGCAACAGCAGCAAATGCAGGTTAATCAACTAAAACAACAGAATGCGATTTTAGCCCAACAAATTAACGCCTTACAAACACAACAACAGACGCTGAATCCTGCTAGTTTGACAGTGCCATTGGTTAATGGGGGTGTGGCTAGTAGTAACCCTTATTTGGTGGGCTTAGGGAGCTTAGGGTCTTACGGCAACCCTTCTTCTTCGTTGATATTTCCTGCTAATCAGCTTTATAGCCCGACGTTTAGTACAGCGGGTATGGGGGTAAATACCACGCCAACAAAACCAGCCCCTACTACTACTACCTCCCCCCCTACGACAGAAACGGCAACAAAAGTGTCTTCTGCTCTTACAAAGTCTTCACAAGAGGATACGCCTCTAAACTTAGTGAGTTTGGGTATGAAAAACCCCTCTACTGGTGATGACTATCAATTAAACGCAGATGCAGCCGAAGCCTTCAAGAAAGTAAATGAGCTAGTTAAAAAAGAAACAGGCGAGGGGATTGATGTTATTTCAGCCTATCGCTCACCAGAGCATAACGCCGCAGTAGGTGGGGCTGAGGGGTCTAATCACACCAAGGGAAAAGCCATTGACTTAAACCCTTCTGCTCCAAACTATCAAAAATCTTTAGCATTGCTAGAAGCCAATGGCTTTAAATCCTTACGAGGCTTTATTTACGATAAGCCGGGTAGTGGTCCGCAAGATGAAGAAAATCACTTAGATTTTGTGGGATAATGAAGAGGATTCTCTAATCAAGAAAGATCCTTCGTTCTACAATGAATACCTCGAATCGTTCAACTAATTTGTTAGTTCTTATAGGCAGTAGCCTATTGGTAGCTGGTATTGTTGCGTGGATTGTTCTATTAGGTAATCAACAAGGGTTGCAAGAAAGCGTTATCGCTCTCAACGCCAGCCAGCCAACAGAAGGCTTCCTCGGGAAATCGGTTTTTGAGTCTGTTTGGGATGCACCGCTTTTCAGTAATCTACTCGCCTTGTTACGGGTTGTTCCGTGGTTGGCTCAAGGCTTGTGGCTGGTAGGGTTGGTCTCCGCTTTTTTTGCCGTAGAAGCCATTGGTAAGCTGGTTTTAAGTCCTTCTTCAGAACGTCGGTTGTTTTTAGGCTTGGTTTTGTTAGCTTCTTTCTGGGGCTATTGGCAAGTTTCCGCCATTAATTTTCAAACCTATACCGCATTGGGCGTGGGGTTGTTTTGCTGGTTGTTGATGGCTTGGTTTAAAGTGAAAACCGCCCCAATCAAAGGCGATACGCTTCCCCGTTGGCAACCGAATGGGTGGGATGTGTGTTTGGGTGCTACGCTAGCCTTGATGACTTATGAATGGGGCATTGGGCTTTCTCTATTCTTATTAGGTGGTCTGTTGTTTCGGCATCAGCAAGTGAGTACGGTGTTACCAGCCACTTGGCAAATGCGAAGCGTCTCCCTGTTACGGTGGTTGTGGATAGGGTTGTTAGTAGGGTTATTGGTTGAATGCTTGTGCCTCCATTTTTGGGGCGGAGGCATCTCCCCGTTCCCTCCGTTGTTGAGGGTGCCCCCCTTATTGCCTGAATGGACAGGGTGGCAATCGGGGTTTAGTAGCACGGGGCTTAGGCTAACTAGCCTGCTGGGGGCTTTTTTCCCTTGGGGTTTCTTTCTACTTTCCGCTTTGTGGGATTTATGGCTGAACGTTCAAAAGGGCGGCTCCAAAGCGTCGTTGTTTTTAGACCCTGACCGTAAACCCCTTCGGTTGTTGAGTTTGGCAGGGTTGGTTTTTTTGTCTATTTTTTTAGTTTTTCCTGCTTTTTGGTTGGGCTGGGGCGTTTTTCTTTTCAGCCATGCCTATTTATTAGCAGATTGGCTAACCGCAGCTTGTACCCTTCCTGTAGACCCGCTTCGTTTTAAACGAGGCTTCCTGTGGAGCAGTTTACTGCTATTAGCCTTAGGCTTGGCAGGGCTTATTTGGGAAAATCACGCCGCTAGTTTTCAGCTAAGTACTTCGCCACTCCAGTTGCAGGCGGTTCAAACCATCCATAGTTTATGGTGTGTGTTAGGTGGCTGTTTGGGGTTACTGGTGTTATGGCGAAGCACGTTGAACCCGAAGTATTGCAGTTTGGGGCTGGCTAGTTGGTTTGGTGTTTGGATGCTGATTCAAACCATTGGTGTAACCCCGCTATTGGCTTGGCAGGGTGGCTCTCAAGCGGATATTGCTCCTTTTTTAGTGGGGAATCAGCCTGAAACGGTTGGCGTTTGTTTGAATCAACAAGCCCTGCAACAAGGCACGTTTTACACCCTTGCGGGCAGAGGGACTTTTTCATCTACCCAGAAAAACGTTAGTTTAACCCCACTTTCGGTTACTTCCTGCTTGGCTTTAGAAGCGGGCGTTGAACCCTCCACTCCGCCGTTCCATTGGGTGTTGATGAATGATACCCTCTATTACGAACATAAGCACGCACATCCCCAATGGCAATCGCCCGTGATGGGAATAAACTTGAGTCATTTCAAGCCTGCTTTCACCCCCGTTGCCCCTTCGTTAGTGCAACCCGTGTTGTTACCGTTTATGGTGCCTCAGCAGGAAACGTGGGTGCTGATTCCTGTTGATAGTCAACTTAAAGATTAACTATCGTATCAACCAGTAGGAACGACCATCGCGTTTGCCCTGCAGTCGCCGATACGTTTCGTCCACGAAAAGAACCTCCCTCCGTCAATGCCCTTCTGGTGGCATAGGCGGGGGGCGTTTAGGGCGGTTCCTCCGTAGGGGGTACCCCTAGGTTTGTCCAAGAATAATTAAAAAGCGTGTCGGGGGGTGCCCAACGGGGGGTGCCCAAACGGTACCCCCCATGAAACCCTAGCTCGAAGCAATTAACCCTACCGCATTTTGGTTGCGAAGCGTATAAACCTATTCCCATTCAACGGTTGCAGGCGGCTTCCCCGTTAAATCATAAAACACATAAGCCAAACCATAGTGCTGATGCAACTGGCTAGCCAACGCAGGCAAGAAGCCAAACGGCATTTCCTTACCCCACCACGCTGGGCGAGCCGTCATAAAATCAGATGTTACCACGCCCCGAATAGCCACAGACCGCTTGGGTACTTCGCCACCCACGCCAACAGGCAAGCAAACCGTCAGCAATTGGCTAATGCTAGCAAAATCCGCCTTGGCTAGAAATGCTTGCGTTACCACGTCATCAATCTGCTGAAGGGGTTCAATCACTTCAGGCACTAAGGTTGTAGGCACAATGGTTTTCAGTTCAGCAGGCAATGGGCTGGTAACTGAAAGTAAATTCAACGCTAATCGGTTCACCCCAGCTAAGC
Organism: Candidatus Melainabacteria bacterium; assembly: GCA_026389055.1. Taxonomy (GTDB): domain Bacteria; phylum Cyanobacteriota; class Vampirovibrionia; order Vampirovibrionales; family JAJTHC01; genus JACEUU01. The sequence goes on from JAPLIO010000150.1 coordinate 3,451, forward strand.
GATTAGGAATAGCCTTTGCCACTTTCTGTAACACGGCTAAGCCTTCGGGTGTATCATAATTTGGGGCGTTAATACCCGCTACAAAGGCATAGGTTCTACCATCACCCTGAACACCCACGGTTCTTACGGGTAGTAGGCAACCAGTCAACCCATCTTCGGCTAAAATGGCGTGCAACTTGGCATTGAGGGTATCGTACTGTTCCAGCCCAAAGGCTTCATTGGCACAAAGTACCCGAACCCCCAACCCCGGGCCAGGAAATGGTTGACGCACAACCAACGCTTCGGGCAAGCCTAGTAACCGCCCTACTTCCCGCACTTCGTCTTTGTGTAAATCCTTATTGGGTTCAATAACCAAGCCTAAAGCACGTTGTTGTTGAATGAGTGCCACATCATTATGATGCGTCTTAATTTTATGAGCTGTTTTGGAAATATCCCGATTCCCACTTTCAATCAAATCTGGGCGTAGCGTGCCTTGAGCCAGCATAATTTTTTCTGCCACCAACCCATGTTCCGCCACCGTGGCTTTCATTTCCGCATCAATCAAATGAAAGAAGGTATCGCCAATCAACTGACGTTTGGCTTCAGGGTCTATTTCTGTCCGAAGAGGTCCTATCGCTTGCCCTGCTTCATTCACCGCCGTGGCAGATAAAAACGCTTCTTGGGCATCTAACCGTTTCAGGTGTTTAAGCCCCAAAGCCGTCAACGCATCGCACACCAAATCGCTTTCATTCAACCGCATCAACCCCGTATTTACATGCACGCCAAACACTTGGTCGCCACCGAGGGCTTTGAGTAACAACGCCGCCACAACGGAAGAATCAACCCCGCCACTAAGCAACACAAACACAGGATGATTTTGAGCTTGGGCTTGAATATCGGCAATCAACCCTGCCAGCCTATTTTCTACGCTGAAACTGGGGGTTACCTTACACACGGCGAATAAAAACTGATTGAGCATGGCTTCGCCGTTTTCAGTTAATTCTACTTCGGGGTGAAATTGCACGCCATAAAAGGGCTTTTCAGTATGAGCAATACCCGCCACCACCTTGGTTTGAGTCCCATCCGCATGGGGCGTAATGGAAACGGCTGTTTCTACAAAACCTTCACCTAATTGGGTAACGCTATCGCCGTGGCTCATTAACACCAATTGATTGGTTTCCAAGCCTGCAAATAAAGGGCAAGCCACTTCGGGCAATAATTGAATGGTTGTTTCGCCATATTCTTTATGGCTACAGCCTGCTACAACCCCACCAAATAGATGCGTCATCAACTGCATGCCGTAGCAAATACCCAAAACAGGCACGCCCAGCTGAAAAATACCTGCATCGCACCGAGGGGCATTGGGTTCATACACCGAATGCGGACCCCCTGAAAGAATAATCCCCGAAAGCCCTGCGGCTTTAAGCGTTTCTAGCGGAACTTCTAACGGATAAATAACCGTTTCAACAGCTTGTTGCCGAATCCGTCGATCAATCACCTTGGTGTATTGGGCACCGCAATCCAAAATAGCAATTTTACCCGTGTTTAAAGCAGTAGCTTCCAATAGGGTTTGCGGTGTAGTATTAGGCGTTGAAACAGTCATCATCGCAGATTAAAGTCCTTTCAATTGAGGGAATATGACGCTATTAAAACACAAACCAACGGTAGCCAATAAACAATATGCCCAACTATTGCAAAAAATTTACTAGACGACGCTCTTTATTTGCTTTATCCTATGGAATAGGCAGATTAACTGTCAAAAGTTTTATACTACTGATAAATTTTTAGGAGCATTCAAACAATGCAAAGAACATTAGGCGGTACTCGTCGCAAAAAAATCAGAGTTTCAGGTTTCCGTGCAAGAATGGCAACCCCTGGTGGACGCAGAACATTGAACCGTCGTCGTGCTAAAGGGCGTCATGCCATTGCAATGTAGTTTCTGCTAGAAATTACACCACTAAACTGAAAAAGGAACACCCATTCACCATGTTGCCAAAACGGCTACGGCTTAATGCAAGGTGGCTCTTTCAAAAAACCCTTCAAGAAGGACGATGTCTCTATCGTTCTTCTTTTTTCACTTGGATTGGGTTAAACCACTGGAAGCCCCAAACAACCAAGCCCACGGGCATCCAACCTATTACGGCTATGGGTAAGGTTGGTTATCTGCCTAAAATTGGGTTTATTGTTTCTAAAAAAGTAGATAAGCGGGCAGCTGTGCGGAACCGCTTAAAACGACGCATTCGGGAATGTTTACGGCAAGAAATTTTACCGACGCTTTCATCAGAGCAGGTGAACCGCTTTGCTACTTGGGTTTTTATTGCGAAACCCACGGCTACCCGCCCTAGTTATGCCCAGTTGCGTGAAGCCCTTTGGGATGGGGTTCGGTTTTTAACGCCGAAAACGTTCCCTCAAAAGCAGAGGTTATCTGCCAATGTGCCAGCATCAGCACCATCAACCACAGACTAACTATACGTGGCTTTTTAAGGCTTATCGGGCATTAAAGCCCTTTTGGTTTCAACCGTTGGCGGGTACTTGTCGCTTTGTGCCTTCTTGTTCGCAGTATGCAGAAGCGGTTTTGGCTGATTTTGGCTTTTGGCGAGGAGCTTGGCTTACCTTGAAACGTTTAACCCGTTGCCACCCATTCAGCCAAACCCCTGTTGGCACGGTGGATGCACCACCAACAAGGTAATGAGACCCCTTAACACCTGACAAAAAAGCTGAATGCTCCATTATTGCTAACCGTTACAGAGATTGTTAGTTTCAAACCATAGGCAGTTGTTCCCCTGGGGAATACAAAGGGGGCGGCGAGCAGCCCCTTTGTTTTGCGGGGGGTGTGGGGGGTACCCAAATGGTACCCCCCATGAAGCCCTAGCCCGAAGCAATAATCATCTGAATTCATTAAACAAAAAACGTCAGGTGGTAAGAATAAGACCCATTCAATCTTTCAATTGGTATGATTTTTTAATAAAATCTATCCATACGGCTACCTTTCGGAGCCGTCTTACCCGCATTCAGGTTGGTTTCAATTGATTCTAACTGCTCTAGGTAAATCATCGACCGATATTTCAGCAGTTTTTTCTGGCTAGGCATGGTGATGAGAAAGTCAATCGTGCTTTTAATGCTTGCAAAAATTTGATCTAGGGGGTTATTCCTAGCGAAATAATTTTTTGTTAAAGTTAATAGCATTTGTGGGTTAGCCATCATATTTCCTACGCCTATTGGGGTTTAGAAGTGGGTTTATCACTACTCCTTCGGTTAGAACTACACTAATAAAAACCGTTTGTTACTAAAAATTGACATCTGGCAGAAAAAGAAACCTCATACTGATAAAAACAGAGGCATGCTAAAGTAAAAAAATCTGCCGTGTTTTGACGTTTTTTGAAAGACTTTTTTCATGCCAACACCCGTAACTTCATCTTCGCTAATTGTGGTTGAAAACCTCTTCAAACAATACCAACTAACCGATCCGCCTGTTTTGAAGGGTGTTTCATTTACCGTTGAAAAAGGGACATTCGTTTCGTTAATGGGGGCTAGTGGGTGTGGAAAAAGCACGCTCCTTCACCTGCTAGGGGCGTTAGACACGCCCACCAGCGGCACTGTTCGCATTAACGAAGTGGTTATTTCCACGTTTTCAGAAGCACAATTAGCGTTGTTTCGGCAACAACAATTGGGCTTTGTGTTTCAATTTTTCAATTTATTACCCACCTTAAGCGTGCTTGAAAACGTGGCATTACCCTTGCTACTAAACGGATACAAACGGGAAGAAGCCCATCACGTTGCCGTGGATTGGTTGGATAAAGTAGGGCTTTCTCATAGAACCAACGCCAGCCCACCCCAACTTTCAGGGGGCGAACAACAACGAGCAGCCGTGGTTCGGGCATTAATTCATCAACCCTTTTTAGTTTTGGCAGATGAACCCACGGGTAATTTAGATTCTGCCAGTGGAGCAGCGGTTATGAGCATTTTGAAGGAACTGGCATTCGCCCAAGGCACAACCATTGTAATGGCAACCCATAGCGAAGAATTAGCACAACAAACCGACCGTATTCTTCGGTTGAAAGATGGCGTTTTGCTGCAAGATGACCCATTAAAAGCCCCCTCTACAGTGGGGTTACGGTAATGGTTCAAAATACGGGAGCTGCTGTTTCTTGGCAACAGAAATTAGAGGTTACGGAAAAAGTTCTAGTAGGGAGGGATAGCTAGGAATGTTGTTTGCTCGCAAACAGGTTGCTTTAGCAACCAACAACGGAGAACCGCAGGTGTACATTGAGGTACATGAGGATTCGAGTAGCACAAATGACAACGCTAGCACCCCTAATAGGGCTTTTTCCGTAACCTCGCTGGGGCTGGCATGGCATTTATTTCTTCAATGGAACGTGCGTTCCGCCTTAGCAACCCCGTGGCGAACCAGTTTAACCGTATTAGGCATAGCCCTAGGCGTAGCCGTCGTTTTGGCGATGAACGCCGCTACATGGTCTGCTATGGACGCATTTAAAGCAGGCATTACTGAAGTGGCAGGGGCTAGTAATTGGGAGGTGGTTCCCAAAGCAGTGCCCAGCATGGATGAAGACATTTTACGTCCCCTGTATGCCCTAGAAGCCCAAAGTAATGAAGCCGTGCAAATAGCCCCCATCTTAGAAGGGCAAGGCTTATGGGTGAACCCACCTAAAAATCCAACAGACCCCATTGTTCCTACCGCTGAAGTTGTTTCAATTATTGGGGTGGATATGGTGCAAAATAAAACGACCGATGCGGTGCAATGGGTAGCAGGGCAATCGCCCAGTAACTGGTTTCAACTGTTGGAAGGCAGTAACCATGTGCTAGTAGGCGAACGCCTTGCCCAACGCCATAATTTAAAGGTAGGCAGTGCCTTTTCACTGCTTATCAACACAACGGTACAACGCCTAACCGTTACAGGGGTACTTCAAGCCAAGGGCGTGGGTGGGGCTTCTGGTGGAGATTGCATTATTGCCGATTTATCCGTAGTGCAACCGTTGCTAAACCAGCCCCAGCAACTTTCTAGGGTTAGCTTAATTGTGCCTAAAGCCTTAGAAACAACCTTCTTACCGAAAATTAAGCACTTATTAACTAGCTCTACGCTCACGCTACAACCGCCTCAACGCAGAGGGCAACGGGTTGAAACGCTATTGAAATCTTACCAAATTAACTTGACGGCTTTAAGTTTGATTGCCTTGTTGGTAGGGGCGTTTCTCATCTACAATACGCTAAACGTGGTAATGGTAAGAAGAAAGCCCGAATTAGCCACGTTGTTAGTAGTAGGCACCCCTAAACGCTTATTGCAACTACTGCTACTAACTGAGGCCACGCTACTTGGGGTGATAGGGTCTGTCGTAGGGTTGGGGTTAGGGCTACTGATGCTTTCAGGCATGAGCCAAGCCGTTTCGCAAACACTGCAAGCCATCTATACAGGGGTAGGGTCTGCTGGGTTGACCATTCCCGCTTGGTTGCCTTGGGTTGCCGTTAGCTTGGGCATTATTACCACTTGGCTTGGGGCTTATTTCCCCACAAAAGAAGCGTTAGCCGTGCAACCCGCTGAAGCCGTTCGTCCGCAAGGAAGCCAAATTAAAGCCCAATTAAATACAGTCAAATGGTTAAAATTAGGCGTTTCCCTCATGATGATTGCCGTTATTTTAGCCCAACTACCAGCCATCGATGGTGTTCCCTTTGCGGGATATATCGCCACGAAAACCTTGTTGCTGGGGGCTGCTTTTTGTTTACCTTGGACGATTAAACGAACCGTCAGCTGGCTACAACCCAAAATACCCACCAACTGGGTTTGGATGCCCCCTGCCTTCGCCTTATTTTCAGGGGCGTTAAACCGAACAGCAACCGCCTGTGCCAGCGTAATGGTAGCCATCGCCTTGTTAATTAGCCTTTCGTTGTTGATTGGTAGCTTCCGTTCTAGCGTGCAATTGTGGGTTTTACAATCACTCAAAGCAGATTTATTTATTCAGCCTTACACGCATGAAATGAGCCGTGGTGGCGGGCGTTTATCTGAAGAAACCGTGGCGTTAATTCGAACCATTCCCGCCGTTGAAGCGGTAGATAACTTCTTGGAATTAGACGCCACTTACCAAGGGCAACCCTACAAATTAGGCTTGGGGCGAATGGATTTATTCGCCCAACACGGCAACGTGAAATTTATCAATAACGAAGCCTGTAAAGCTGTTGTTTCCAGAGTCGTTAATTTAGCCAAAAACACTACGAATAAAAACGTTTATGGTGCGATTATTTCTGAACCCTTTGCCATGAAGCACCACTTAGCCCAAGGGGATTTATTAACCTTGCCCACCCCAAAGGGAAACCTTTCGTTTAGCATTGAAGGCGTTTATTATGATTACGCCAGCGAACAAGGCTACGTCATTATTCCTAGGCAATTGTATGAACGATTTGATGCTACAGTGATTAGGCAAAATACCAGTGCTTCGGTTTATGTAAAGCCCAACGTTTCAGCAGATACGGTAAAAACTGCCTTGTTAAAGGTGTTACCCCCGTCTCAATTGCTTAGTATTCGCACGAATCAGCAATTGCGGGAAGAGGTACTTCGGGTATTTGACCAAACCTTTGCCATTACCTATGTAATGCAAGCCGTAGCATTGGGGATTGCCTTATTAACGGTGCTCAACACGCTATGGACTTTGGTGTTAGAATCTCAACAAGAATTGGCGATTTTGAAAGTCGTAGGGTTTCAAGCCAAGCAAATTAGAGCCGTGGTGTTAATGCAAGCCTTTTTATTAGCCTTGTTTGGCGGAGGTGGCGGAATATTGGTGGGGTGTGGGTTGGCAGTTATTTTAATTCATGTGCTGAACTATCAATCATTCGGGTGGACTGTTCCCCTGCAATGGTCGTGGGGGTTGGCGGTGCAAACGTTTGTGGGGGTTAGCCTTGGGGCACTGCTAGGTGGATGGTCTCCTGCCCAGTTGGCGGTAAAGGCTTCTATTTTGAAGGCGTTGCGATCTCCATAATAACTTAGTTTAATTTACCGCTTTATTTATATAAAAAATCAGTGTAGAATAAAGATAGTCTTAATCAAGGTACTGATGTTCGTTTCTTTCTTGTTAAGTTAGCTAGCTTTTGGTTAGTTATTTTAACGATTAAAAATGAAAATAGGCTATTGATTTGGATTTTTGATAAGTTGCTTTTGTCGGCTTGTTACCTGTTGTTGTTATTGCACATGTTGTTTATTAGGAGTTCGTTTTTCAATGAACATTAAATTATTATCGCTTTCTTTGTTAGCATTAGCTGTTGCTGGTTCTATGGCATTAACTGGTTGTACTGGTGGCGATTCCGCAACGCCTCCTCCTGCATCACCTCCAGCACCCACTGCTGCTCCTGGGGCTCCTGAAGCACCTCCAGCACCAGCAGGTGCAGAAGCTGCTCCTGCTGGAGAAGCAGCACCTGTTAGCGAGCCTCCTGCTGGCGAAGAAGCACACCACTAGTTTTTTCCTAACTAGCAAAAAACGTCCTGAACCTAATCTTGGGTTCAGGGCGTTTTTGTTTTAAAATTAGTTTTATACCAATTGACAATTAAAATAGCGTAAGCATGCAAACCCACCAGTAGGAACGACCATCGCATTTGCTCTGCAGCTGCCGATGCGTTCCGTCCACCGA
>JAPLIO010000110.1 GCA_026389055.1 Candidatus Melainabacteria bacterium
TCTCGGATACGTTCAGATGAGACTTCTCGTTCAAACTGGGCAAAGGACAGTAACATATTCAGGGTCAGCTTGCCCATAGAATTAGAGGTGTCGAAGGATTGCGTGATCGACACGAAACTGCAATTATGCTTGTCAAAGGTTTGCATCATTTTGTAGAAATCCAAAATGGAACGAGACAAGCGATCAACCTTATAGACGACGACGGTTTGAATGATGCCGTTTTCCATATCCTTTAGGAGGGCTTGTAACGCAGGACGCTTCATACTACCGCCTGAAAGGCCACCATCTTCATAGGTTTTGTAATGCTGCCAGCCGTTATACGCCTGCGATAGAATGTAGGCTTTGCAGGCATCTTCCTGATTATGTAGGGAGTTAAAATCTTGATCTAAGCCTTTTTCACTGGATTTTCGGATGTAAATCGCACAGTTATTTTGTTTCATAACGCACCTTTTTGTTGTTTAAGCCAAAGAAATCATTGCCTGAGACTTTCTTACCACAAATGACTTTTGCCACGGCGGAAAGGCTGTTGTAGGTTACCTGATTGTACAAAAACTGATTATCCCCGATGACGCTTACTTTGTATTCTTGGTTTTTGAACACCTTAATTAAGTCGGTTCCTGTGGACAGTGTGTACTTGACTTTACAGGCTCGTTTTACCTGCTGTTTAACCTCTTTTGAATAGCGATTTAACTTTGTTATGACTTTTTGCGGGAGCTTAAGATGTCGATGCTCACATTGAATTTCATACCAAAGGGGTTTAAGCATGGCACTTTTTGTGGACTTGACGGGGATGGTAAAATAGCGTTGCCATAACTGCTTGAAGTCTTCGGCTTCCAAGGCGTTGAGTGCTTCTAGGGTTTTGGGTAGATCAAGGTGTTTTTTTCTCATAGGCTATTAATCACTTGGAAGGGGGAAAGAATCAAGGGCTTTTTCCGTAACCTCATAGGAAGAGATCGTCTACGTTGGATATACTGCCCAACAGATCCCAACAATTGTAGATATTGGGTTGTACTAACACTTGGCTTAACGCATCGCATTGGTCGTCGTACCGCCCATTAGGAAAGCGTAGTAACTCCGATTCAAAGGCTAAAAGCCAATGGGGGTTGTTATTGGGGAATAAACAGCTTCCGTTTTCGATTAAATGCGATACTGCCATGAGCCTAGTCCGTTTATCGTGTTCAGGTTTAACCGCTTCTGCCGTGATAAAATGCTGTGTTTTTAAGGCTTGAATGAGCTGAATACCTGAGTTTTTATCTTCAATCAACACGTCTATTCTACGACCATACGTCGTTTCGGCAGATTTGTATCGTTGAATCACTTGATTGACGAGTTCAGGAAACTCCAGTTTTTCTCGGTAACAGTCTAAAATATAATGCACGCCTTTACTGTCTCTTAATACCGTCAAACACACGGAATAATCGTTGTACTGTTCTATTTTACTAGCGGTATCCCAAGACTGAAAAATAGAGTTTATTCTGATTTCTTGGTTGGCGATTGCCTTAAAGAGTTCTGTTGGGTCATAGTAGTTGAACCACTTTTGTTTAATGATTCCTCCCTCTCTTGGCGCGGGGTTTTGCTGATACTGACCCGAAAAATGATACTCCCCCATTTGATGCTTAGCGTCCATTAACTGAGAGAAGGATTCCCTTGCAGGGTGGAGGGCTTCGCCTTTTTGCCGAACCACCGTTTTATGCTTAAGTTGCCATGTTTCATGGGTTTCTGCAATGGCGGGTATGTTTAAGTGTTTAAAGGTTTTGTCTGTTTGAAGTAAATAGCCTGTAAAATCCTCGTCGTGCAGTCGTTGCATAATCACCATGATTTTACCGTCGTTCTTGTTGTTGAGCCTTGAGTAGAGGGTACTGCCGTACCAATCATTTGTCTTTTTTCTTAGTAGATCGGACAGGGCGTCGTCGGGTTTTATGGGGTCATCTATAATCAGGTAATCGGCTCCTCTTCCTGTTAAGGTGCCATTTACAGAGGTTGAAAAACGCCCTCCCCCACGACTTGTTTCAAAATCTGCAATGGCTTTTTTATTTTTGGATAGTCGGGTATTCGGAAA
>JAPLIO010000250.1 GCA_026389055.1 Candidatus Melainabacteria bacterium
TACTGAGGCTGGTAGCTAGGGGCTTCTTCCGCTTTGAGGTTACGCACTTGCAAATAGCTACCTTTGGGTAGTTCTACCGCTTTGCCTCTTCTTGCCAAGGCATAGCCAACGCCTGCCGCACCGCCAATTGCCGTACCAACAGCTGCACCTGTGCCTGCAACGCTTAGTAAGCCACCAACAGCAGTACCTGCAACGGCACCCGCAGCGGTACCACCTACCGCAATACCAAGCCCTTTAGCCACATCCATGCCATAGGTATCGCCTTTCATGGTAGCGTCTCCGCTTTTGGTAACCACTACGGCATTTAACGAGGTTCTTTGCCCGTTGGGGGCAGTTGCCGTGTAAAACCGAATATCTAATTCACCGTGTTGCCCAACCCGCTTGGCAGGACGAACAGCTAACACATTGCCTGAAAGTTCAGACCCTGAAGGTAGCACCACTTGCCCGTTTTTAATGAGAGGCGATTCTACGGTGGCGGTGATGGTTTCACCCACTTGCATGGTTTGAGAACTAATGGGTTCATTGAGGCGAATGTTGATAATTTCTCCGCCACCCAATGGATTTTGCGGGGGCTTGCCATGTGCTGAGAGGTTTAACGCTAGGGGAAGCATTGGCAGTAACAGGGCGTAAACCTGTAGTGCTGGATAGGTTGCTTAAGCTATTGGCTTTGGAATTACCCCAGCTACTGGTGCTGGAAGACGGGGTTATTTTGAGGGGTTTTAGGGCGATAAAGCCATCGTTGGTGGTGGCTGCAAACGTGGTTTGTAGCGGAGCCACTACTAGTAATAGAAAGGCTAAGGTGGTGCAGGTTATCCGTTGAAGGGTAGAGGCTAAGAGAGGTTGCATCATTGAAAAAAATCCTTTTTTCTTACTAAACACTGGTATATAGAACGAGGTAACTGTTTTTTTAGCGATAGTACCCATTTTATTATACCTAAGGTTGCTGAAATGAACAAATACTTTATTTTTGAAGCACTAATACCAATTCAAAGATTGAACAGCGTGTTTTATCATTCTGAACGACTGCGAAGAATCCCCTTAGGCAAACACAGGAGATGTTTCGCATTCGCTCAACATGACGCTATTCTAACTGTTTAACAGCAAAACGCCCTCGGTCTTAATAAACAGACAACAAGGGCGTTTAGTGGGGGTAGAAAAACAGACAGACTGATTGACACTACTTTTTAATAAGTAATAACACCCTTTTTCTGTAATTCTACCTTAATTTTAGTTAAGGCACTTTGAACAACACGGCTAGCACGGCTAGGAGAAATATCAAACTGCTGACCAATTTCCCGCATCCGCATATGCTTAAAAAACCGAGCTTCCAATAGTTCCCGCTCCCGTTCAGGCAAACGGCTCATGCAATCACGCACCACCCGCCCCATTTCGGTTTGTTCCGTTTGTTCAGCAGGGTTTAACCCACTATCCCGAATTTCATTGGGCGTTTCTGATTCCATCATGCCATCAACGGATAAAATGCTTTCATAAACGGCTTCACGCAACTGCCCAGCATCTGGGGAAAAGCCATCATCAAACCCCTCATCATCGCCCTCAAAACTAGCAGCATCTAAACCAATACCGCTACTTTGATGATGAATCTCTGATTCAACTTCCGTATTTTTGAAGCTATACCACTTATATCTGTACCGCAATTCGTTACGAACCGCCCATTTAATAGCGGTTGATAAATACGTAACGTTATACTCTTTATCAGGTTCTTTAGTAAATAATAAGTGAATGGTCAACGCCCCAATATTCACAATTTCATCATGCGAAATTAAATGGGCAGGCAACCGACTGGTTTCAACCCGAGCCACGGTTTCTAACAAATCAGCATAATCACGCAAATCTCTGCTATTAACCTTATCAGGGGCTAAATTAGCACTTTTTTTATGCACAACATCGTTGTTCTGCCGTAAAATAGCCGCATCGCCCATATGGCGTTTACCTTTGGTGCCATTAAAATCCAGGGAAGGACCCATTGGGATTAACTTAGGTGCCATCGCACCACTACCTGCTGAAAGTACATTATTTTTATGAGAAGCAGACCGTTTTACGCCAGTCTGTTTGGCAGAAGAAGAAGAAGAAGACATCATCATCATCATCATGTATAACCATCCTTGGAAGCAACATTGTTTTAAAATGGGCGCGTCGTTTTAACTACTTGATAAACCCGACAAATCAAACCGAAAAGTTCTTCAGGCAACCTTCTACAAACAATAAACCGTCTAAAACAGAGCCTCACAACCAATTAATCTTCAGCACAGCAAGAAACAAGAGGGTATTTACCCAACAGCTAAAAGCTGAACAGGAAAAATCATCTTTTTCACGTTAATTTTATATAAAATACTTACTACAGAAGAAGAAAAAATAGGTGTGTAGAAATAACGAAGGCTTCTCGTGTTGTTTTACCGTAAACGAGAGAAGGTGCCATTGCTTAGCCGTTGTTTACTTTTTAACCACGGCTAAGCATTCTTCGTCGCTTAAAGCAAGCCAAGGTAAAGAAATAAGCAACAATAGAAACAGTCAACGTAGGCTTGTAGAAAAGCATGCCAGTACGAGGGGAGAGATCGTTATGAAATTTATCAAATAGTGTACAAAGAACCATTTTAAAAGGGGGATTCTATCTAGTATTGAAAAAAGTGGAATAATCGCTAGAGAGTAAAGTTAGCGTATAAGTTATTATAATTAGAGAATGAGTTACAGAGTCCTTGATGTTGACCGTAAGAAAAAAGCGAAATCATTAACCTGTATTATCTTCATTTAATCAGGGAACAATCCCTTTGAGATAAGCGGTGCTAAAGACCACAGCATGACAACAATTCTATTACATCATTATTAAGGATACTTTAATAAAAAAGTCTTGTCTCAATAAATTGTCTTTTTGTTACAATAGATTTACATTTACAAGTAACCATAAGGGAAATATCACGATGCGTGGCTTTTTACGGCAAGGGGTTTGTTTGTTTTTTAAGGCGTTTAGCCTAGTTGTTCTTTGTGTAAGCATGCTTCATACCGTTTCCCATGCCAACCCCCCTTCTACTACTGTTAAACTACCAGCATTTGAAGTAGCTCTGCCAAACTATAGCTATCAATTCCCGAAAGACCATGGCGTTCACGCTACTTATAAAACCGAGTGGTGGTATTACACGGGGCATTTAACCGCTGAAAACAAAAAAACTTATGGGTATGAACTCACCTTTTTTAGAACGGCAACCTTACCTGCTGATGCAACCTTGCCAACGCTAACAAATTGGCTACCCAAAGCGTTTGTTTTAGCCCACTTTGCCCTGACTGATGTTGATGCAAACCGCTTCGTTTTTCAATCAAAATTTGATAGGGTAAACCCTTATAAGCAGGCGTTTTCCACACAACCCTTTGGGGTTGCTTTAAGCAACTGGCAATTAACCACTGTTGGGTCTATCAACCACGGTAAAGACCCCATTGTTCGCTTACAGGCAACCATTCCTGAAGGCACCAAAAACCCTCAGTCTGTAGCGATAGATTTAACGCTAACGCCCACCAAGCCAATGGTTATTCACGGTAAAAATGGCGTTAGCCAAAAGGCAGATTGCAAGGGGTGTGCATCGCATTATTATTCCTATACAAGGCTAGCAACCAAAGGTACCGTTAGGCAGGGCAGTAACACAACCTCTGTTACTGGGGCTTCTTGGATGGACCATGAATTTGGCAGTAACCAATTAACGCCCAACCAAGTGGGGTGGGATTGGATGGCGATTCAACTGGCGGATGGCTCTGATGTAATGCTTTATTTATTACGACAAAAAAAACCAGCGGGTGGATTAGACCCGAATAGTTCAGCCACGTGGGTTTCGGCTAGTGGGGAAACACAGCACTTGAAGTTAGGGCAGTTTGAGTTAAAACCGCTGGGTACTTGGCAGAGTGAAAAATCTGGCGGGGTGTACCCTAGCCAGTGGGCGTTAACCATTCCTAGCAAGGGGGTAACGTTGGTAATTACCCCGAAGATTAAGGGGCAGGAGTTGGTGTTTGCTTCGCAATTGGGGCTAACTTATTGGGAGGGAGCTTGTAGTGTGCTGGGGCATGTGGGGAAGCAGGCGGTTACAGGTAATGCGTATACGGAATTAACAGGCTACGCTGCTCCGTTTGAACAGAAAATTTAATCGCTTTCCGCTTTGATTTAGAAGCCCACTAAACGATTAAATAGTGTAGGGGAAGCTCTCCGTGGCTTCCCATGCAATCATTGAATAGGTCTAACTATTCGATAATCTGAGTTCAACGGCTTGTTCTAGCAGTTTATTGACTGAAACGCCTAATTTTTTGGCAAGTTTGGCTAACCGATAATGAATGATGGGTTTGGTTCTAATCATCAATTGCCCTTTATAATCGCTTAATTTAGCGGGTTGGGGCAGGTCTAAATTATCTTCTAGTAGGCATTCCAAATAAGCAGAAAATGCTTCTCTAAAGCTACTTAGAGCTTCTTCGGGGGTTGAACCATCGCCTGCTACGCCTTCTACTTCTTCAATGGTGCAGGCAAAATAACCGCCTGAATCTTCCCACCAATCAATGCGGTAATTCCACGGTAAAGCTAGGGTTTCTTTGATTTTAGTGTCCATCTTTTTTGAGAGCCTCCGCTACGGTTACGATGTAAACTTTTTTAAGGTCTTTGCCGTGGGCTGGCAGGGTGAAGCGAATATCGCCTTTAATGTAGTTGTGATGAGACCCTCGAATTCGGCATGTAAAGCCAAGGTGAATGAGCAGGTTATGAATATCTTGAAAGGCTACAAACTGCAGGGCTTTCAGCTTTTGGATGAGTTTATCTCGTTGCGTCATGTTAATTTCCTTGCTATTAATTTATGATAACGTTTTGTTATCATAAATGCAAGCATTTTGTTAGCATTGTTACAAGATGCTCAATCTAATACGCAGGATTCGCCCTCGGGACGAACGCCCGAAACTGCCAGTGGCGTTGGGTAATTTCTAGCGTCAACCACTCGTCATTCTTGGCAAAACTATGAAACGTCGGGCGGGCATAGGTTTCATTCTTCCGTGCACGGAAATTCTCCACAAACGTCAATTTTCCCCACTGCTGGTTGTAAGTTGAATACTGCTGAGTCGGCACAGGAACGGTCTCAAACCGCTTTTCCCCCGAAACAAACTGCTTTTCGTCAATGGGAATAACCGCCATCACCTTGCCCATGTTGATGAGAATCAGCACGTCAATCGGTTTCTGCATCGCCTTTTGTTGAGCTAAATTTTTCGGCGGGCGGTTCTTTGTATCTCCCAACCCCTTCGGCTCATAAATGGGCGATTCCACTTGCCTAGCCCCAGCTCCTTTGGTCATAGCTTGGGTTTGTTGAGCATTCGTTTTGGCTATATCCGCTTTTAATTGGTTCAAATTCGTGTTGAGTGAGCCATCCAACCACTGCCCCAACTTCACTTGATAAAAGCCTTTGGGTACAAGCGTTTTCCCCAACCGAACATCCGTAATTAAAGCCCCTAGGGCATAAGGCGTGTAGTTGTGGCGTAAATATTCGGCGGAAGCTTCAAGGTCTAGGTCTTCAAAATGGCGTTTATCGGGCAACCAATATTCTTGAATACGGTCGCCTTCTTTGATGCCCGACTTCATTTCGCTACTTTTTTCGTCATTCCAGCTATATTTATAGCCTAAAGTCCCTCTGTTATAGGGTTCATCTTCCCAAAAGTCGGGCTTTTGAAAAATCGGGTCGACTGCTTCATTCTCCGCCGAAAAACAAACCCCTTGTCCCCAAACCATCAAGCCAAAAAATAGAAAAAATCCAGCCCCTAGCAGCCGCCAGCTTGTGGCGGTTCGACAGTTTTTTTGGACTAGGCTTTTTGCATGGCTCAATAGGTGGGAGCAGATTCTAGGAATGAGGAACGGAGAACCGCAGGTGTACACTTTAGTACATGAGGATTCGAGTACCGCAAATGACAACGAAGATGCCCCAAGTATTGAGTCATGCAAAAAGTCTATTGATTTTGTCGATTTTGCCATGCTGTAGGCAATTCCTTGGTTAAGAATGGATGGGTGGGCGTGCTACCCAACGGAGAACGCAATTGGGCAATCGTTTCTGCAGGGTTCGGGCTATTAAACACGGCAGAACCAGCTACCAAGGTATTAGCCCCCGCTTTTATAATATCGGTGCAATTTTGAACGCCTACACCGCCATCCACCTGAATATGGAGAGGGGCTAAGGCAGAGTTACGATGCGTTTTAATTAACGCCTTCAATTTTTGGAGTTTTTCCATGGTTTGCGGAATGAACGATTGTCCGCCAAAGCCTGGGTTGACGCTCATTAGTAGCACTAAATCAACCTCGTTAATCACGTCTTCCAACACGGAAACAGGGGTGGCTGGGTTGAGCGAAACACCCGCTAAACAGCCCAACGCTTTAATAGCTTGTAGCGTGCGGTGCAAATGGGGGCAAGCTTCCCAATGGACAGTTAATGTATCCGCACCCGCTTTGGCGAAGACTTCAAGGTAGCGGTCGGCGTTTTCAATCATTAAATGCACATCAAATGGCAGGGTTGTTTCTTTACGAAGGTGGGCAACAATGGGGGATCCAATAGTCATGTTCGGCACAAAATGTCCGTCCATCACATCCACATGAATCCAATCTGCTCCGTTGGCTTCTAGTTGTTTGAGAGCATCGCCCAAGTAGGCAAAATCTGCCGACAAAATGGAGGGAGCGATATAGATAGGGGGTAAAGCAACGGTAGGCATGGCATCAGCTTTCTGAACAAGTTGGAAAAATGGTGAATCTAGGCTATAATACTACAAATTGCTACTGGTAGAAAGAATAAACCGTTTATATGGCAACACTTTGGCAAAATACAAAAGGGGCAACATTAGATGCCTTGGGCAATACGCTGATTCCCGCTTTTTTAAATTGGGTGAAGTGGGTGTGGCAACGGCACCCTATTGAAATTCACCCTGAAACGCAGGCTTTGTTGAATGCAGGGCAACCCGTGGTCTTCATGGTTTGGCATGATGAAATGTATACGTTGTTGCACAAGTTTTGGCAAACGGGGTTGCCCACTATTCCCCATATTTTAATTTCTCAAAGTAGAGATGGTGATTTTATGACGGCAACTGCTAGCCGCATTGGGTTTCCGCATACTATTCGGGGGGCACACGGGCGGGGCGGGGCTAAAGCAGCCATGGCAATTTTAACGCATTTACGCACGTCTAATCATTCATTATTATGTTTGGTGGATGGACCTCGGGGACCTCGGCATGAGGTGAAGGAAGGCATTGTTCAGTTAGCCCAAAAAACGAATGCTCCGCTTATTCCTGTAACTGGGTGGGTTTCGACTTTAGCATTTTGCCTAAATAAATCTTGGGATAAATTTCAAATTCCGTGGGTGTTTGGAGGCGTTAAGCTTTATTTGGGGAAACCAATTGTAGCGAAAGCAATTGTTGAAGGTCAGACGGTAGAATCCACTACCCAAGCGGTTTCTGAAGGGTTTCAGTCGTTTTGCCAAGCCGTGCAGGAAAGTAACCCCCAAACCACTCGGTGGATTCGGTAGTTTTACACCCTAACTATTTAAAAGCTGATACCAGCCCTCCCCCTAATATATCAGCTTAAAACCGACATACTATTAAAATTATTTTGACAAATGGTAGATTAAGGAGATACTAAAGGCTAAAGTTTTATTATCCTATTGATGTACAATGCGTTGTTGAGGGTTACTTATATTATGCTATCATTTGGCGGATTCAAAGTGGATGACTATCGCAACAGAGTGAATCGGTATTAAAACCCATTGTTGACTATAATTTGCTGATAAGCCGTAGCACTATCCTTCCATGTACGCTTTTGAGTGGCAAAATCAACATGAATTAACCCAAACCGAGCCTTATACCCCGAAAGCCACTCAAAATTATCAAACGCAGACCAGTAATAATATCCCTTTAAATTGACCCCATCCTGCATGGCTCTACGAACCTGCACCAAATGATTCTTCAAATACTCAATCCGCAAGGCATCATGCACCTTTCCATCGGCAGTTAAGGCATCGTCAATATCGCCATAACCCGCCCCGTTTTCTTTAATCAAAATAGCAGGGTGGTTATAAGTCATATCAATCCGATGCAACAGCTCATAAATGCCTTCAGGGTAAGATTCCCCATTATAAGCGTGGTGTTTATTGGGGTTGGGCTGAATACGCAAGCCAAAATGCTCTGAAGTGGCATCACCCGCTACCCGCAACGGCGAATAGTAGTTAATACCAATAAACGTGCCTGTATTGGCTTTTAAGAAGGCTAAATCTTTTTTAGAAGGATGAAATGGCACATACTGGTTGAACACCTTTAAAATATCGGCAGGATATTCCCCCTTCAAGGCAGGGTCTAAATACCATCTGTTCAAAATACCATCTTCCAACACCGCCAATTTAAAATCTTCAGGCTTGGTTGTACCCGCATAAATAGGCGAAAGGTTTAACGTCATGCCAATGTTGCCTTTCAGCCCCATTGCTTTGAACGCTTGAACAGCTTTCGCACTAGCCAACATCAGGTTATGCACCTTTGTGGTTTGTTTCGCCATCACCGCATTAGGCAATTCAAACGGATGATACGACGGATTTTTGAACACGGGATTGATGCGGTTATGAATAAGCGGGTCAAACATCATCACATCAATATAGGGTTCATTGAAGGTAATCCAAGTATCCACACGGTCTCCGAATGCTTTGAAGGCAATTTTAGCGTAATTGGCGTACCAATCGCTACTATTGCGGTTCGCCCAGCCACCCAACTCATCCAACGCTTGCGGATATTCCCAATGGTAAAGCGTAACCGAAGGCTTAATCCCATTGGCAATCAGTTCGTTAATCAAGTTGTTGTAATAATCTAACCCAGCTGGGTTGATTTCCCCCGTGCCATTGGGCAGTATCCGAGTCCAATTGAGTGAAAAACTATAGCTTTTAATGCCCATTTTTTTCAACAGGGCAACGTCTTCTTTATAGCGGTGATATTGGTCAATGGCTATGTTGCCTGTATCGCCATTAGCAATATTATGTTTATTGGTAAACACATCCCAAACGTTTAGCCCTTTGCCTGCTTCTTGGTAAGCCCCTTCTACCTGATAAGCCGAAGTAGCAACGCCCCAAGTGAAGTTTTCAGGGAAGGTAACGGTTTTATTTTCTGCCCTAGTTGAAAGCGTTGGCAGAGTTAAAATAACCAGTAGCACTAAAATAACCGTAAAACGGTTAAACAAAGACGACTTCATGGGCGTTCAACTCCTTTGTTGCCTCAAGAATGCGAAGGATACGTTAGCTTTATTCTACAAGCAATGAGTCTTTACGGCAATGCGTTGCTTTCGCTTTATTTTATAGCGATGACTCTTCTTTAACGGCAATGGCACAGGCTACGGTGTTTGCAGAAGCCCAACAATGATGAAAATTAAACCCACCCGTCAACCCATCCACATTGAGCAGTTCACCCACCACATAACACCCAGCGGTCGTTTTCGCTTCTAACGAATTGGGGTTCACGCTCGGTAAACTAACCCCGCCCGCCGTTACAAATTCTTCCTTAAAAACACCTTTACCAGTAATAGGCAAAGCTAAGCGTTTGAGCACTTCACACAACTGGGTTATAGCCCGCTTTTCGCCCACTTCTTGCCAAGGCGTAAATTCATCAATACCCGCCTTATTCAACAAATAAACCCACCATCGCTTGGGCAAGGCTTCAAACGGGCAAGCATTGGCAATCCACTTTTTAGCAGAAGCCACCCGCTCATCCCGCAAAACAGTCATGATGGTTTCGTCGTTCAACGAAGGTAAAGAATCTAGCAAAAACGTTGCCTGATACTGGCTGGCTTCCAACGCAAACGCTCCCCAAGCAGAAAGTTTTAAAACGACTGGCCCACTAACGCCCCAATGCGTTACCAAAAACGCCCCTTCCTGAACAATGCCCGATTTGGGGATTGTTTTTTGCACCGCTTTGGTGAACGTTTCCTGTAAAGCCTTAGGAAATTGCAACTTTCCTTTTACCCAAGGTAAGCTAACGCCAGCCAGTTCCACCAATTCAGCGTCATCAATTTTAAAGGTAAATAACGAAGGCACTTTAGGTGTTAAGCTCAACCCCAGTTGTTCTGCTAGCTGATACCCACTTTCACTACTGCCCGTTGCCAATACGATGGTTTTCGCTTCAATCAGCGTATTGTTAGATAACCGAAGCATAAATTGAGCTTCAGCATGTTGAAAAGTGGGTAAATGAGGGTTGGCTTCCGTAGCAGACCGTTCCACCACATCCGTTACTCTAGCCCCCGTACGAATAGGAATACCCCAAGCTTCACAAGCAGATTCAAACACATGAACAATTGAACCAGAATCATCACTGGCAGGGAACGCCCGCCCATCTTTTTCTACATGGGTTGGCACCCCGTGCTTTTCCAGCCAATCCAACATTTGTTGCGGAGACCAATTGATAAAATGCCCCAATAATTGTGGATATTGCCGAGGATAAAACCCCATTAACGCTTTAGGAATGGTACTATTTTCAGTTGTTTCAGGCAAGATGTGGGTTACATTACATCGCCCGCCACCCGAAATTTTCACCTTGCCTAAGGTGGATTGTTGCCCTTCCACAATGCAAACGCTTAACTGTGGGGCTTCTTCCTTCAATCGAATTGCCGTAAAAAAGCCCGAAGCACCGCCACCCACAACGAGGCAATCATAATAAAGAGATGTAGCCATAATAAGTATTGATTCCAGTCAAAAAAAAGAGTATAAACCTAAGCAATCGAAGCTAAAAATTGTCCTAAAATGGCTTGGGTATTGCGTAAAACAGGTTCGCCACCACCCAAGAAAATAGCCTGAACAGCAGCAGCAATTGGCAATAAAGCTTCTACAAGGCTGGCTTTCGCTAACGATAAATCAGCATATTTTTCGGGGGATAAAAGGGTTAACACATCTTGTTGCGGGGAAATAACGGAATCGCCCACAAGCAAAACGCCTTCAGCTTGCCACCAAAGCAAGGTTTCACCAGCCGTTTTTTGATGAGGCACGCCAACAACTGCTAAACAACCCAACAACACATCGCCCGTTTTAAACGTATGTTCTGGTGGGCGTTTTAACCGAGGGGCATCCGCTTCGTGAACCCAAACAGGAATACCAAGGGTTTCGGCTATTTCAGCACTGGCACGTTCATGGTCAGCGTTGGTTAGAATAATCGCATCCACCGCCCCAAAGGCTTCAAAGGCAACCATCAAATACTCATCGCACACGGGTGGGTCTATCAACGCCTTCCCGTGGGGGGTGCGAACAATATAGCCATTAAAATAAAGCTGCCGCTCCGCTTGCCAATCGCTCCACACATAGACATAAGGATGGATATGCTGTAATAACGCCAAGGAATCTCGGTCTACAACAAACGGAAATCCATTTTCATCGCATTCAGGCGTGGCAGATTGGCTAGCGGAAAGCGACGACGACATACAATTACAATACCACTTTGGAAACCGTGTTGGTTTCCTGTTCGCTAACAAACAACGTGTGGGAAGCCGTATCAAAATACAACATATAAGGCTTACCAAACCCTGTGGCTAAAATCGTGGTTTTACCATCGGGGGTAATACGAACCAAATTGTTTTTCAAATAGTTTGCCACGTACAAATGTCCGTTACGAGGGTCTCTCGCTAAACCAATAGGGCCAGCTAGTAAACCGCCTTGGGCTACCACTTGTTGCTTGCCATTGGGTAAAACTTTAATCACGCTATTTTTAGAATAGTTGGCAACGTACAATTCGCCTGCTGTACCCGCAGCAATACCTGTAGGCCCGCCCAGCCCAGTAGCAAGCACCACTTGGCGTTTGCCAATACCGCCAAACCAAGTAGATGGCTTGGTAATAGAAGCAGGCGAAGCAGGACGCAACCCTGTGCTGGTGTTAGCAGGTTTAATTTCACTACCAGATTGCAATAATTTGGCTAATTGTGCCATTTTTTGCTGAGCTTGCCCATAAACCGCACTGCCCGCAGGCACTTGCTGATAAGCGTCATAAGCTTCTTTGGTTTTGCCTAAGTTTTCAAGGCTCCATGCCAAATTGTACCGAGATTCAGGGTCTTTGGGGTTCCGCCAAACGGCTTTTTGAAACGCAAACCGAGCCGATTCATACTTTTTTACCCGAAAATTAACAGACCCTAAATTATACCAAGCATCGCCATAAGCAGGGTCCATTTCAACAGCCTGTTCAAACGCTCTAGCAGCTGCTTCATACTGCCCTTTTTCAAAAGCACGCATACCCGCATTGAAGGCTTCAATCGCCTGAGGGCTTTCCGCCATAACCTGCTGGCTAACTAACGATAACGAAAGCGGATTCATCCCAATACCCAACAATCCGAAACTACCATAAGCAAGGGCAACCATCAACAAGGCAAAACGCCGTAGAATAAGGCTCATAACGAACGAGGCTCCTTAATAAATAAAACGAAGACGAAACAACAAAAAGGCGACACTTACTTTAACTACGATTACTATGAGCAATGTTATAATAAAACAATTAAAAAAACAATTAAAAATAATAGCCCAACACAAAGGAAGTACTTAAGAAGATGCCCGCCATCCAATAGGTTAGGTTGTTAAGTGAAGCTTCTGCTCCTCGCTGGCTTGAAAATAAGTTCCCCGCCGCACCACCAATACTAACCCCGTCGCTTTTAGGGGAATGGAGCAGAATCAATAAAATCAACAAAACAGAGGTTAATACTTGCACGCCCAACAACACAACCCGAACGGTTGCAACCCAAGTAGGCACATCGCCTTGTAACGCATTTAACGGCATAAAATAGTCCTTTCATAAACTCTAAAAACTAACGTTAAGTTCTATTATACCAAGACCCTTTATGTTAAGCTAGCCTTAAAATAATCGTCTTTTAATTTTTAGAGGGTTTCTGTGTTGCCATGAAAAAAAAAGCCAATCAACCCACCATTATTCAACAGGCAGACCGCTTTCAACAGTGGGCTACCCAGCAGGATGCTACCAGTTTAAGCCAAGCCCTTGAAGCCCTCTTTCAGCCACCGCATCCGCCAGCCATTCAAGCATTTTGTGCGGTTATTGATCATCTACTAGCCATAGAAGACCACGCCACGCTAGCCTTTATTACCACAGGGATGCAAAACTTATCACCCAAACGCCCCTTGGCATTTCAACAATTAACGGGTGTTTTTCAATTTAACCCGATTGTCGGTGCCGTTGAACGAAACGCCCGCATCCTTGAGCAACTTATTTTATTAGCCGACGCTATGGGGTTAGACACATTGGTGTTGCCCGAAATGGCACTGATAGGCTATCCGCTGAAAGATTTAATTATTCGGTTTCCCCACTTGGTAGCTCAAAACGTGGAAGCCTTACACAAGCTGGCTTTAGCTACCCATCATACCCGTGTAATTATTGGCTTTGCAGAACCTCGGCACCTTGAAACAACACCGCAACAACCGCTCATTGGCAAACCCTATTATATTAGTGTGGCGATTTTGGGGAATCGGCAAATTCAGGGCATTGTGCGGAAAAATTATTTGCCCACTTACCATGAATATGATGACGCTAGAACCATTGAACCGAGTTTGGTAGCAGGGGTTATTCGCCCAGCGTGGGTAAAAAAACGGTATCCGCATGCCCAAGATGTGATAGAAAATGGGTTGATTACCATTCATGGCTTTCAAGTGGGCATCACCATTTGCGAAGACATATGGAATAACGCCACCATCAACAACACCCTTTATAGCACCCCCGAAACTTGCAGAGTGAGAACTTATTACAGCCAGCCTGAACTAGATTGGCACATCAATGTTTCGGCTTCGGTTTCTAGGGCGGGGAAAGAAGCGAAAAAGCAGTGGCTGCTGGAAACGATTGCCCAAGAAACGAATCGTCCGCTATTGTACGTTAATGCTGTGGGTGGGCAGGATGAATGCATTTTTGATGGGGCTAGCAGGCTGATTAGCCCAACAGGCGAAACCGTGGCAAGAAGTAAGGCGTTTGCCCAGCAATTTCAATTGGTGCCAATGAATGCCTCACAACCTTCGCCGTGGGAACAGGTTCACCCACTACCCGCTGGGATGGATGTTTCGCTTTACCCTACCAGTGTTTCACCCCATTGTGCTTTTTCCAGCACGCAAACCGAAGATTTAGCCCGCACCTACCAAGCATTGATATTAGGCATTCAAGATTATTTCAAAAAAACGGGCTTCAAACGAGCCGTTCTCGGCATTTCAGGCGGGTTAGATTCTGCCGTAACAGCCGTACTGCTAGCCGATGCCCTTGGTGCTGAAAACGTGTTTGGGTTCAGTTTTCCTTCCCACTTAACGCCCGAAGAAAATGAATCTGACGCTGAAACGCTTGCCACTAACTTGGGGATAGGTTTCCACACCTGCCCCATCGCCCCCATCACGAAAGCCCTTTTATCCCCATTGGATGGGGCGATTGCCACAAGTGTTAATGCCAGTTGGGGCGATGCCAGTTCTCATTCATTCGCCAAAGATAACGTGCAAGCCATGACCCGTGCTACCATGCTTCGGTTAGTGAGCAACAACTATAACGCCTTGCCGATAGCTACATCAGATAAAAGTGAATTATACATGGGGTACGCCACCATCAACGGCGATTTATCGGGGGCGTTAGCCCCGCTGGGCGATGTGTGCAAAACGAAACTTCGGTTATTAGCCCGATGGCTCAATACCCACGGAAAAACGCCCGATGCCCTGCCCGTAAGCATTATTGACCGACCTTCGGGGGCGGATTTAGCCATTAATCCTGCAACGGGGGCGTTACTAACCGCCGAAGAAGCCCTCATGCCGTATGCGTTTTTAGATGAAATTATTTGGCGAATTGAAGTGCTGCAACAACCCTTTGAAGCCCAATTGGTTGCCGTGTTTGAATACGAACAAACGATCCCCCTTCGGTTTGAAGAAAAACGAGCGTGGTTAGAAAAGTTTTACCAGCGTATGCAATTTGCGGTGTTTAAATGGCAAATTTCTCCGCCTATTTTAATGGTAGATGGGGAAGGCACCTTAGCCAAAACCGCCTATAGACACCCGATTCTCGCCACTGCCTGCCAGTGGTGGAACCAGCCAATCAATGAAGCGTTGCTGCGAACGCAGTTTGATGAAAACAGGCGAAATAACGGTGATGAAGAGGTTGATGATAACTGATTTCGTTAACACCTAGACCATATTGGCATCTAACAGTATAATGAAGATGAAAACAATGCTAAACTACCCAAGCTTGGCGATAAGCTTTACCTTGTAGGTACCCCATGAACGCCATTTCCCTTAATAATCAGCTAGAAATACCCCTTAGGCAAGTAGCTCAATTGCTCAATTTGCCTAACTTTGTGGTGGTTCGGTTAGCTACAAGGTTACACCGTGTATTGCCTATTTCCCTAAAACAACGATTAGCGAATGCTGCGTTAATGAAGCCGAAAAGCCAAACAGAGCTTTTTTTCACTTTAGCAGAAGTTCAACTACTAGAAGACTGCATTCAAGCCATACGGCAAGGGCATAGTTTAGCTAAGATATTAGAAGGCGTTCAACAACAGGGGTATGTCCTTCAATTACAAAGTATGGCTAAAAAACCACAGGATAAGGCTGTAGCCTTTGCCCGCTTACCCGCCTATAAAGGGAAGGTACCTGCTACTACTCAAAAAAAAGCAATTGCCCCTGTTAAGAAAAGTGTTTATACAACGCCTCAAACCTTCCCTGTTCTCAAAAAGCGGAGTACTCCACCCAAAGAATGGTTTCAACCCTAATAAAACTGGAGATTACCACTTAATAGCTATCCAAACGAAAGCTTATTGGAGGCAAGAATAAAAGCTTGAAAGAAAACTTGTAAAAATACTATATGGTTGTTATGATGAGGTATGCTTTTGACTTAGGATGTACCCAGCAATTGCTTAAAGTTTTTTCAGACAGGGTTATTTCGCTAACATGACTACTTCCTACTTTACGCCTTATAGTGAATTCTTAAATACGGCTGAAGATTCCCCACAAAACCTTATTGCTAAACCTTCGCTTAACGCACTGGTGCTTAGTGCCTTGCAAGGCTTACAAGCCGCTAGCCCTCAAAGTGCGAAAAGTGCGAAACAAGTCAACGCTTACATTCAAGACCACTACCATTATACCTACCCTGTTCAAACTATTACCGTAGTACTAACCAGATTTACCGAAAAAACACTGGTACAACGGGTTGCCTTAAAAGTACCTGCCAGCAGACAACGTTATGGCTTTTACTTAGTGCAATCATTAGAAAGCCTACGCAACCAAGAACTGCTAGGTCGGTTCAAGCCCATTGCCGATGAGTTTTTTTCTGGCGATACAGTAAGAGCTTCTCGGTATATTTCAGCCTTGGTTTCGGAATAATCATTACTAAAAAGCTCCATTCGGCGGGCTAGATGTTGCTACTGGCAATAGCTAACGCCTGATAATGGTATGCGGATTGGGTTAGAAAAGCCCGTTCTTCTAGGGTTAATGCCCTTAGTTGCTTGGCGGGTCTGCCTGCCCATAAAAACCCTGTCGGCACAATCTTACCCCCTGTTAGTAACGAACCTGCCCCTAACATGGCTTGGGTTTGAACGATACTACCATCCAACAAGCAAGCCTGCATCCCCACGAAGGCTTCATCTTCCACCGTGCATGCGTGGAGCAGTGCCATATGCCCTACCGTGCAGTTTTTACCGACAATTGTGGGTTTAGCCATGCCTGTTAGCCCTTGGCTGGCAACGTGAATCACTGTGCCATCTTGAATGTTGCTACCTTCGCCGATGATGATGGGGGCGACATCGCCCCGTAGTACGCAGTTGTACCAAATGCTGGCGTTGGCGTGGATGGTAACATCGCCCACCAGCACGGCGTTTTCAGCAATGAAGGCGGCGGGGTGAATAGTGGGAATTTTCCCCTGAAAAGCTTTAATAGTAGGCATTACAGAGAACTAAACCCCCAACAGTATAAGTGTAAACAGCATTTTCAATCTTATCATAAAAAAGCTCTCTTTTGGCTAATTATTACAGATGTAAAGTAACAATCTGCGACCGTTGGCTTGACACGCCACTATATTAGCAGTACAATGAAGGTATACTAAAATTACACTGCTAATTAAAGGTTTTTCAAAAAATTATGACAAACAATAACACAAAAGATTCTCGCCTACCCGTAACCGTGCTTTCAGGCTTTTTAGGGGCAGGTAAAACCACCTTGCTAAACCACGTTCTCAACAACCGTGAAGGCTTAAAAGTTGCCGTCATCGTCAATGATATGAGCGAAGTCAATATTGACGCTCAATTAATCAACACAGGTACTACTAGCCTAAGCAGAGTCGACGAAAAATTGGTAGAAATGAGCAACGGGTGCATTTGCTGCACCTTGCGGGAAGATTTACTAGAAGAAGTTTCTAAATTAGCCCAAGAAAAACGGTTTGATTACTTGTTAGTGGAATCTACAGGGATTTCAGAACCGCTACCCGTAGCGGAAACGTTTGTGTTTGCCGATGAAACAGGGCATAGCCTGGTGGAATTATCATGAGGAAGCCATCGAACTAAAAGATAAAAATTTAGCCCTCAATGAAGAGGATGACCGCACCATTGTGGATTTATTGATTGACCAAGTGGAATTTGCTAACGTCATTCTTATCAACAAAACAGATTTAGTGCCTGAACGGGAAGTGGCGAAGCTGGAAGCGATTATTCACCGCTTAAACCCTGAAGCCAAGGTAATTCGGTCTGAATTTGGCAAGACGGATTTAAGCAACATTTTGAATACAGGGTTGTTTGATTTTGAAAAAGCGGCTCAATCCCCTGGTTGGATGAAAGAAATTAACGGCGAACACATCCCTGAAACCGAAGAATATGGCATTAATTCCTTTGTGTTTCGGGCAGAGAAACCGTTTCACCCTGAACGCTTGTTAGCCGTGTTTGATGGCGGTTGGGAAGGGGCATTGCGTAGCAAGGGCTTTTTCTGGTTGGCAACTCGCCCAGATTATAACTTGATTTGGAGCCAAGCGGGCGGGGCTTGTAGGGTAGAACCCGGTGGATTTTGGTGGGCAACAACCCCTGAAGAAGGCTGGCCCGAAGAAGCCGATATCGTGGCAGATATTCGAAAAAACTGGCATCCTGAATTTGGCGATAGACACCAAGAATTAGTATTCATTGGCATTAAAATGGAACAAGCTAAACTCATCGCCCATTTAGAATCGGCTTTGCTGACGGATGCTGAAATGGCGTTAGGGCAAGAAGCGTGGTTGGATTTTGAAGACCCCTTCCCAGCTTATTCGTTTGCTAGTGCGGAAGAAGCGGAAGCTTGTTCGTTGGAAACAACAGCTCAACCCGCTTTGGCTTAATTAGAATTATTCGTACTCAAACTACTCAACGACCGGCCTTGGTTTTGATATTGCGAAATCAACTGGTCTGAAGCGGTAAATTGCCGACGATAAGCGGCTTCTTTTTTGGTTAGCCTTGCGTTGCCATCGGCTATTTGCTTATTTAAGCGGGTAATTTGTGATTGAAACGAATCTGCAGACGATTGAAATAACCCCTTGCCCGTGGTATCTGTACCCGTTAGCAACGTTTGGTCGACAATTTTTTTCAGATTGGTAAAAATACCGTTGGTGCCTGAAAATAGGGTTTTGACATCTGCTGCGTTGGTATTGAGGGCATCGGTTAGTTTGGTAGCATCTACTTGCAGGGCAGAAGTGGCTCCTGTTGCCCCTGTTGTGTTTGCACCAACTGCACCTGTGGTTATGCCAATGGATTGTAAACTTTTATAGGTAGTAGCGTCGTTATTAACAGAACTAACCAACCCTCTAATTTGCGACCGAAACGACCGAAGTCCAGAATCGTTGGGTAAGCCACCCGTTTTGGGGTTGGTTTGGGCATCAATAGTGGAAACAATATCGTTATAGGTTTTAATGAAATCGTTAATAGCGGTGGTAATTTTAGAAGCGTCTCTACCGATGGTTACATTCACGGGTGTTTGTACGCCAGATGTATTTACCGTTAAGCCTTTTAGGTTCAGCGTAACGCCTGTTAGCCCACTAACGCTGGCATCTACCGCATTATTGGTACTGTAAATGGTGTTACCGTTAACCGTTAATTGGGCATTATCGCCCAAGGTTTGCGAAGAAAGACTATTACCTGCCGTAATTAACCCTGTTGCAGCTAAAAAATTGCCTGTGGTATCTTCCAAATAAATAGGCAAGTTACCCGTGGTTTTTGATGTCAATTCTAGTTTGTTATTCGAAGGGTTTAGCACCGCAGAAGTCCCAGCATCCGTACTGTTGTTGATGGCTTCTACTAATTGAGATAAACTTTTACCCGTGGTATCAAACGTGGCTTTGCCCACTTTAAAGGTACTACCTGCGGTAACGGCGGTGGCTAAGTTGGCTCCTGCCGTGCTAATATCCGCACTGGTATCAATAATTGAAATAGGTTGGACCCCTTGCAATACGCCAGACCCACTATCAATAGCGGTATCTAGCTTTGAAAGCCTAAAAAAGTTACTGGTATCGCTACCTGAACCTAACCGAACCGTGCTGGGGGTTGTACCCGTAACGGAAAGTCTGCCTTGGGCATCAATGGTAGCATCTGCTATGCCTGCTACCCCTTTAATACGGTTTAGCACATCGCCAATGGTATCTACCGTGGCATCTACGGCAATGGTATTAGCCGTTCCGCCCACATAGAGCGATAAATTACCAGAAGTAAAGCTAAATTGTTTAACGTCTGAAAGTTTCGTACTGTTGCTAATGGCTTGCCCCACGGCACTGGAAGAACGAGCAATAGACGTAGAAGCTAGCCTAGTAACGCTAATGCTAAGCCCCTGCACATTGGCGGTATCGGCTGCCGTAATATCCACTTGGTCTTTATTGGAAGAGGTGCCCGTTTTAGATTGAAAAATATCGGCATCCAAGAAGGAGGCTTTCACAAATTTGTTAATGTTGCTTTGCAAGGTGGTAGCACGCGTTTTAATGGCGTTCATAAAGCTAACTTTTTGTTGAGTAGAATTCACCTTGGTTTGCATTTTTTGAATAGGCTGGGCATCTACCGCAATTAAACTGCTAACAATCGCATTGGTATCTAAGCCAGAAGAAATACCGCCAAAAGTGATAGGATTAGACATCATCATCATTATGATTAGAACCTACTGGGTAGCTTGACGTAACAAAAGACAAAACTTAAAAAAGATGGTAATTTTAACTAGATTTATGGTATCTTAAGATTTATATCCTTTTAAGGATAGCCTTTTTTGAGAAAAGTTGCCTCCTGCAGATGAAGTAGCTTTTCGTCAAATAACCGCATTACTTTTCTGCTTGTTTACCTTTAAGTAACATCGGCAAAAAAAATAATTATTTAAAAGGCAATGACATTTCTTTACCATTTATCCGTCTTATCTATTTTTTATGTTACAACCAGAACGTTCAATACACTAGGAATCAATACGATATGGTCAGTTCGGCTACTCCTTCAACCGTTGCTACTGCTTCTACCAATTATTCTTCTGTTGCGTCTAACCCCGTTGCGGTACCATCCGCTAACTTGCCTTTTTGGGCTAAGTTGATTAGAACCAAACCCATTGCTCCCCCTAGCGATGGGTCTAGTGGTGGTGGGCTGCACAAATCGCTTACAGCAATGAATCTCATTATGTTTGGCGTTAGTGCCATGATTGGTACGGGTATTTTTGTGTTGACTGGCGAAGCGGCTTCTACCGCCGCTGGCCCTGCACTCATGATTTCCATTGTGATTACAGGGATTCTTTGCGGATTTTGTGCCTTGTGCTACAGCGAATTAGCTGCGATGATTCCCGTTTCGGGGTCTGCTTATTCCTACCTTTACGCTGGCTTGGGCGAATTTGCGGCTTGGATAACAGGCTGGGTGCTTATTGTTGAATATCTTGCAGGCGTTATGGCAATTGGCATTGGTTGGGGCGAAGCCATTAAGCATTTCTTTGCTAACTTATTACACGTTCAATTACCGTTGGCTTTAACCACCAATACCATTGAAATTTTAGAAGGCACGAAGCAAACGGCTCGTTATAGTGAGCTCGTCGTGAAATCTATCCCGTTTAAACTCCCTTTTTTGGCGGAACATTTTACGCTGATTATCAATCAATCGTTCAATTTTTTACCCTTTGGTGCTTTGTTGGTTGTAACCTTCTTGTTGTGCAGAGGGATTGAAGAAAACGCTAAAATCGCCAGTGCGATGGTTTATGTCAAAACGGCGGTTATTCTGCTGTTTATTGTTTCGGCGGTTATTTTCTTGTTTTCGCATCCACAAATTTTGCAACAAAACTGGTTCGCCAATGGCTGGAAAACCTTTGCTCCTTGGGGATGGGATGGTATTTTTAAGGGTTCAGCCCTCATGTTTTTCGCCTATATTGGGTTTGATGCGTTGGCAACGGCTTCTGAAGAAGCGAAGAATCCGCAGAGAGATTTGCCTGTTGGCATTTTAGGGTCGCTTATTATTTGTACGATTCTTTATATTTTGGTAACCGTTGCGGTTACGGCTATTTTACCCTTGGGTGAAATAGCTCAGCATAAAGAAGCTGCGGTTGTTCATGCCATGAGCATGATGAAAATTCCTGTGGCAGATTGGTTGGTTAGCATCGGGGCAATTGTGGGTATTACGTCTGTATTGCTGGTCATGCAGTTGGCTTCGGTGCGGATTAGTTATGCCATTGCTCGGGATGGGTTGTTACCAAAATCCATTGCGAAACTGCACCCTAAATTGGGTGTGCCGTTGGCGGCTACGCTAATAATTGGTATTTTGAATGCGTTTGGTTCGGCCATTATGCCTATTTCGCTGATGGCTCATATTTCGAACTTGGGAACGTTGTTTGCGTTTATGATGGTATGCTTGGCGGTGGTTGTGTTGCGTATTACGGCCCCGAATGCGTTGCGACCCTTTAGAATACCTGCGGGTACGTTGATTGGTGTGTTGGGCTTTTTAGGTTGCTTGAAGTTGATGTTGGATTTAAGTGCCACGGCTTGGGTTTTGACAGGCGTGCTTACCTTGATGGGTATTGCCTTTTACTTCCTATACGGCATCAAAAACAGCACGTTGAATCAAGTAAAGTAAAAAAGAATCAACAAAGTGTAATGATTTTAAAAGGACGATTAAAAATCGTCCTTTTTTATGTGAATTATCGTTCTTCCCCAGCGTCCCAAGTAACGGCTAAATCATCGCCGTAAAAATCTGTTTGTTCCAATACCACAACCAACCGTGCTTCCAAAAACAATAACGATAAAAAACAGTTGACTCTATCCAACCCCGTTAAATCCATCAAATCTGTCAGCGTTAGCCTCGCTTCAAGCTCATCGTGCGGTAAGTGGGCTTCCAACGTTTCCAACACTTGTGCTACCAAACTTTCCTGAAACTCATCGTGTGCTAATTGCGTAATTTCCGCCGTAGAAAGTTTGGCGTAATCCCGAATATTCCTGCGTTTATCCACCTGCTCCACTTTTTGATGCGTGGCTCGTTCGGCTTCTTGTTGCTCTACTTTTTTCAATTCGGCAATCAAATCTTCCAACGTTACAGGGCGAATTCTCGGTTGTTTGGTGCTGGTTCTTCGCTCCAACACATCATTCAGCGTGCCATAGCGTTTACGCATCGCCAATTTCAGTTTTTCTGCCACACCGTGGCTCATGGCAACGGCATCTATCGGGTTGCCATCTTCATCATATTCCACTAAATCATCAAAACTGGCATCTTCCAACCAATCGTCTTCATCTACGGCAAACGGGTCGAACCCTGCTAGCAAATCACTTTTCATTCGCAATAATATGGCTAGATAAAGTAGCGTTTTACCTGTCAACCGTAATTGCTGTTGTTCTGTTTCCGATAAAATCCCTTCCCGCAGAGCCAAAATTGGCGCTTCATCCACCCCACTTTTCACGGCATTCATCACGCTACTACTACGGGTTTCATCGGTGGAAGATACTTGCCCCGCCTCCCATTGGAGGGTTTCAACATACGCCAAGTAGGTATCCGCCACCTTGACTAAGTCCACGTTCCACGGGTCAATATCGCCTTGTTTGGCTAATTGCACCAAAATTTCAATGCCTTCAGAAGGAGCAGGCAGTGTCAGCAAATCTAACTGTTTGGCAGGAGTTACGGAGAAAGCTCTATTAGGGGTGCTAGCGTTGTCATTTGCGGTACTCGAATCCTCATGTACCATAGTGTACACCTGCGGTTCTGCGTTCCTCATTCCTAGCTATCCCTCCCTACTAGAACTTTCTCCGTAACCCCAGTTGGTGGGGTTACCACGGGCTTTTTCGGGATAGAAACGGGCATCGGCAGTTCCATAGGGTGCAGATAGGAAGGCTCATCAGGGCGGTCTTCCCGCAGTTGAATGCCTGTTACTTTGGAAACGCCGTTGCGTTTTTGCGTTACCCCAACGGTTCGATCTGAATTGTCAATCATCGGCTTACGGAGCGAAACCACCACAAACTGAGCGGTCTCAGATTCCCGCTGAACCATTTTGGCTAATTTTTCTACGTTAATCCCGTCTAAGTTTTGGTCAACCTCATCCAACGCATAGAAGGGGGCGGGCATGGTGCGTTGTAGCGAAAACACGAATGCCAGCGAAGTGAGCGATTTTTCTCCGCCACTCATGGCTTCAATGCGTTGCGTTTTTTTACCTCGGGGCGAAGCTTCAATGCTTAAACCACCCGCTAATGGGTCGGTTGGGTTGGTTAAAATCAACTGCCCATGCCCATCGGAAAGTTCCGCGTAAATTTCTTTAAACTGCTTATTGACGCTATCAAACGCCTTCATAAAATACTGACGCTTCAGCTCTTCATAGCTATGCACCTTGTTGCCGAGTGCTTCTTTTTCTGTTGCCAACGTTTCAAGCTTAGTTGCCAATTCTTGCTGGCGGGTAGAAACCTGCTCAAATTCCGTGATAGCCAACATATTAACGGGCTCAAGAGCCGTCATTTTCTTTTGAACGTTGGCAATTTGCTGGTTGAGTGCTTCCAAGCTGGGGAAAGCGGCATCCGCCAAGCGGGCTTCTAAATCTTCAAAAATGGTTTGAAGCTGGGCGTGTAATTGGTCTATTTGTGGCTCCAATTCCCGAATTTGGGCTTGAATGGCTATCAGCTGTTGTTCGGCTTCTTGCACGGCTCGTTCGGCATTATGGCGTTGTTTTTCATGGTCAATTAACAAGGCTTGTAGGCGTTCTCGTTCGGCTTGAAATTCCTTAATTTCGTCATCCATTGAAGCCAATTCTTCGTTTAGCCCCACCAATTGATGTTCTACCGCTTCAATTTCGGCATAAAACAGGGCAATTTCTTTATCCCACACGGCTATTTGCGTGGTTTTAGTGGCGTAGGCGTCTTTCTTTTCTTGGCTACTGGTTTGACGAATTTCCAATTCCGTTTCTTTTTGTTTTAGCGTGTGCTGAATATGCCGAAAATCCGCTTCGTAGGTTTCAAACTGAAACTTGGCTTCCTGCAACAACGCTAACGATTCCTGATACTGGCTACTGGAAGCCTGCCCTTCAAGCAATGCCATTTGGTCTTTTAGCGTGGCGATTGTTTGTTCAACCCCTTGTTCTTGCTTGCCGATAGTGGCTAGTTTCGCCGAAAGTGCCTTGGCATCTAGCGTTTGAGCCGATGCAGCAGGAGCCGTTTGGGCTTGAGCTATTTCTTGTTCTTGTTCGTGCAATTGTTTTTCAAGCACTTCTAGCTGGGCTAAATACCGCTGATGTTGCTGTTCCACCGTGGCTAATTCCGCAGATTGTTTACCCCAATCCACTTCAATTCGGCTGAGGTGTTGTTCGATTTTTGTTTTGTCTGCTTCTAATTGAGCCACTTCACTGCGAAGATTGCTCAATTCCACATCTTGCATGGAACCCGCCGTAGTAGCCCCACCGCCAAAAACAGTTTTATTTCCGCCCCGAAATGCCTGATTCGCCCCGCCTGTCATGGCCCCCGTTTTTTCCAGAATGCTACCATCCAGCGTTACCATGCGGAATTTATTCAGCAACGGACGAGCGGATTCGACCGATTCCACCACCAACGTATCGCCCAAGGCAAAGGCGAAAATCGTGGCGTATTCAGCGGAAAACAAAACTAGGTTGACTGCGTAATCAATCACACCCGCATAGTTGGGGGCAGCCCCACGGGGTGTAACCATGGCTTTAATTTTGTTGAGCGGTAAAAACGTGGCACGCCCTAGCCTGTTTTGCTGTAAATGCCGAATACCTGCTTGAGCGATACTATCGTCTTCCACCACGATGTTTTGAACCCGTCCGCCCAACGCCATTTCTAAGGCGGTGTGATAATCGGCATCCACTGTGGCTAGCTGGGCAATGGTGCCGTGCACGCCTGAAAGCCCCAAGCTTAAAACGGCTTCAACAGGGCGAGAAAAGCTCATTTCTTCGTACGCCATTTTCTTGGCTTCCGTTGAAGCGACGGCTTGTTTGGCTTTATATAGTTGTTCTTGCGTACGTTGAAAGACCGATTGTAACCGTTGCCTATCGCCTGAAAGTTGCCCGCAGGCGGCTTCTAATCGGTTTTTTTGTTCTTCTAGCTTTTCAAAATCGGTTGAAAGTTGGGTGTATCTGGCTTGCAGTTGTTCTTGTTTATAGCTTAAAGAATTGAGCTGTTGCTGCTTAGAAGCTTGGCTTT
This sequence comes from Candidatus Melainabacteria bacterium, assembly GCA_026389055.1. Taxonomy (GTDB): domain Bacteria; phylum Cyanobacteriota; class Vampirovibrionia; order Vampirovibrionales; family JAJTHC01; genus JACEUU01. The sequence goes on from JAPLIO010000250.1 coordinate 25,618, forward strand.
CGGTGGCTCGTTCTTGTTGGGCTTTTAGGGCTAAACTTTCCCGTTGCAGGGTGGCTAATTGGTCTTGGGCAGCTTCTAGTTTTAACCGCAATGCTTGGCGTTGCACATGAGCTTGGCTGTCGGCAGATTCCAGTAAATTCAAGGCTTCTTGGTGTTGGTCGACTGCTTTTTTTTCGTCGGTAACCCGTTCTTTTAGTTCGGCTTCTTGTTGTTTTAGCAAATCAATTTCACTTTGATTATTCGCCATCCAGTCAGATAATTTCAGAAAATCTTGGTCAAAGCGGGCTAATTCCGCACGGGTTTCTTCTTGCCGTTGATGCAAGCCCACAATGGCATCTTGCCTTCTGCCCACTTGGGCTTTGAGGGCTTCCATTTGTTGGGCGAGGGCTAATAATTTATCTTCGCCTTGTTTTTTGATGGTTTCATTAACTTGTTTTAATTCAAGCGTGGTGGTGGCAATGACATCGCCCAGTTTAGCGAAGGTTTCTTTGGCGGATTGCCGTTGGGTTTTGGCTTTTTCCAAATTGCGTTGGCTAGCTGAAAGTTGAGCATTCAAGCCTTTTAACTTCACAATTCCAACCGAAGAAGCTAATTTCACTTGGGCTTCTTTTAAGCCTTGATAAGCTAACGCTTTTTCTCGTTCGCCTGAAAGTTGCTCTAATCGTCCATCAATTTCGCTTAGCAAAATATGATTGCGTTCAATCGTTTCGGAAGTGGTCGTCATTTCCCGAAGGGCTGCTTCAATTTTACGGTCAAAATCCGCCACGCCTGCCAATTCGTCGATAATTTTTCGGCGTTCAACGGCAGACATATTCACAATGCTGGAAACATCGCCTTGCATCATCACGTTATAGCACCCAGGCGAAACGTTAAACAGGGCTAAAAATTCGTGAATCTCCGTCAGCGTGGATGGTTTGCTATTGAGATAATAAGTGGAAGTTGTGCCTGAAGGCGTTTCTTTAATTCGGCGTGCCACCCGCACCCATTCAGAGCCATCGAGGGTTTTCAGTAGTTCTAAACTATGCTGACGTTGGGCGTCGTCTTCGGAAAGGGCGGATTGTAAAACGCTATCGGGTAAATCTTGTTTTCCCTTGTTGAAGGTAATTTCTACGCTGGCTTCCCTACGTTTGGCGGATTGGTTGTTGATTAAATCCGTCAGTTTTTCCGCCCGCATGGTTCGGGAACTAGAAAGCCCGAGGCAAAATAGCACGCTATCTACAATATTGCTTTTCCCAGACCCATTCGGGCCTGAAACCGTTGTAAAACCCCGCTTGAAGGGAATGGAGGTTTTCCCAACGAAGGATTTAAAGTTATCAATTTCAATTTGTTGAATAAACATGGGGGAAGATGCCGACCTTGGTGGAAAAATTATGCAACATGAAGATGATGCTACTATCTTTTTATTATACAGTTAATAGGGCAAAAATTGCAACGCTTGCTATCTGTTTATTTTTTACGGTTACCCTTCAATGTTTACCTAGCGTAACCGATTGTTTTTATTGCTAAAGTAACAATTTTGATACAACCCCGCACAAGTTT
>JAPLIO010000147.1 GCA_026389055.1 Candidatus Melainabacteria bacterium
CCCCAACACCCCCCGCAAACCTATGGGTACCCCCTAGGAACCCCCAAAAAGCCACCCGCCTATGCCACCAGACGGGCATTGACGGCGGGATGTTCTTTTTGCCCCTTCGGTGGACGGAACGCATCGGCAGCTGCAGAGCAAATGCGATGGTCGTTCCTACTGGTTGGTTTGAATTATTACATTACTTAATCTTTGGATTGGTATACAGGGGATTGTTTTGTCTTCGTAACATTCCCTGTGGAAGACTTTGCGTTTCTTTTGCGTTTTGTGTATAGTTGAAGGTATGTAACACTTATTATGAAATTGCCCACCATTCACCTCGTTTGGGCATCTCTTTCGGAAGGAATTATTTTCTTGTCTTCATCTACTTGTACCTTGGTACGCAACAACACCATTCGTAACATTGCCATTATTGCCCACGTTGACCACGGTAAAACCACCTTGGTAGATAGCCTGTTTAAACAATCGGGTATTTTCAGAGACAACGAAGCCACCACCGAACGGATGATGGATTCCAACGATTTGGAAAAAGAACGGGGTATCACCATTCTTTCCAAAAACACCGCCATTCCTTACAAAGAGTATCAAATCAATATTTTAGACACCCCCGGACACGCCGATTTTTCAGGCGAAGTAGAACGGGTTTTAACCATGGTAGACGGGGCATTGCTGATTGTAGATGCCGTTGAAGGCCCCATGCCTCAAACCCGCTTCGTGTTGCGTAAAGCCCTTGAACACAAGCTAAAAGTAATGGTTGTTGTTAACAAAGTTGACCGTGCCGCTGCCGACCCTGCCAGAGCCGTTGATAAAGTAGTAGACTTGCTAATTGAATTGGGTGCTGATGAAGACCAATTGGATTTTCCAGTGGTTTATGCGTGCGGATTGCAAGGCACGGCGGCTCTTTCAATGGATGACCCATTAGAGAACCTGATTCCCTTATATGAATCCATTTTAGAACACATCCCTGCCCCTATTGGCGATAAAGCCGGTTCGTTACAGCTACAAGTTTCCACGTTGGATTACAACGAATATCTAGGCCGTGTGGTTATTGGGCGTATTCGGAGCGGGATTATTAAAACAGGGCAAACCATTGCACTTTCTTTAAGAGATGGCGGCGTCAAGCAGTTCCGCATTACCAAGTTGTTCGGGTTTGAAGGCTTGAAGAAAATTGAAATTGAACAAGCCGTTGCAGGCGATATTGTTGCAGTAGCAGGCATTACAGATGCTCAAATTGGCGAAACCATCTGCGAACCGAATAATATTATTCCTCTACCGCTAATTGATATTGATGAACCCACCTTGCAAATGACCTTTAAAGTAAACGATAGCCCCATGGCTGGGCGTGAAGGCAAATTTGTTACTTCTAGGCAGTTGCGTGATAGATTGTTCAAAGAAGTGAAATCTAACATTTCCCTTCGGGTTGAAGATGTACCTGCCGCGACAGATTCCTTCATTGTTTCAGGGCGGGGCGAATTGCACTTATCTATTTTGATTGAAACCATGCGTCGGGAAGGGTATGAATTTGCCGTTTCCAAACCGCAAGTCTTAATTAAAGAAATTAACGGACAAAAACACGAGCCGTTTGAAAACGTGATGCTAGATGTGCCTGATGAAAATTCAGGGGCTTGTATTGAACGGCTTTCCACCCGTAAGGGCGAATTGCAAAGCATGGAATCCGCCAATGGACGGACGATGTTGGAATTTGTCGTACCTGGTAGAGGGTTGCTCGGTTTCAGAAGCGAATTTATTCGCCTAAGCCGTGGGCAAGGCATGATGAACAGTGCCTTTGCAGATTATCGCCCTTGGGTTGGCGATTTAAACACCGTGCGTAATGGGTCTATTGTTTGTAGCGAATCAGGCGAGGCGACTTCTTATTCCTTGAAAAACTTGGAAGATAGAGGGCGTTACTTCATTCACCCTCGGGTTACGGTTTATAAAGGCATGATTATTGGTGAATATAACCGCCAAAGTGATTTATGCGTGAACGTTTGCAAAACCAAAAAGCTAACCAACATGCGGTCTGCTGGGCAAGATGTGTTGGATGTGTTGCAAACACCCGTGGAACTAACCTTGGAATTTGGGTTGGATTTCATTGCCATTGATGAGCTGATGGAAGTAACCCCAAAATCTATCCGCTTGCGTAAGGCAGATTTGAATGTCAGATAGCCACCCTTTACCAGACGTGCCTGAAAAACAACCTTCACCAACCGTTGTGGTTGTTGGGGCGGGCATTTCTGGGTTGGCTTGTGCTTATGCCTTGCAACAGGCAGGGGTGGCGGTTCAAGTGTTGGAAGCTTCTTCGCAAGCAGGGGGTTGGGTGCAATCCTTCGCTGTAGAAGAGCATCGGTATTTGTTGGAAGGCGGGCCTAACAGTTTTCCTTCCAGCAGTAAAGCCGTGGTAGCCTTGGCAGAACAACTGGGTGTGCCGTTAGTTTCCGCTAATGAAAATGCCAAACATCGGTTTATAGCCTTAGGGGCAGACTTATTGACGGTGCCCCATTCATTGTGGTCTGCCATTACAACCAACTTGTTACCATGGCGAGCCAAATTACGCCTATTGCAAGAACCCTTTATTGCCCCACTTTCTGCTGATGCCCCCGAAGAAACGGTGGCTCAGTTTGTAGAACGCAGGCTAGGGGTGCTAGCCCATACCCGCATGGTTCAACCGTTTTTAACAGGCGTTTATGCGGGCAATAGTAATCAGCTAAGTGCAAAGGCGGTTTTCCCCAAATTGGTGGCGTATGAACAAGACTATGGGTCTATTATTAAAGGGCTATTAGCAAGCTTTCGGAAAAACAAATCAAAAATAAAGAATAAACGCCCTTATGCCCTGTTAAATTGTGCGGGTGGCATGAAAACGTTTATTCAAAAATTAGTACAAGCCCTAGCGGGGACTGTTCATTTGAATACGCCCGTTACAGGGTTGAAGCAAACCGCTTCAGGTTGGGAATTGCAACTGGGTAACGGGCAGAAAATTTCTGCTGATGGGGTGGTGCTAGCAGCCCCCGCCTTTGTAACTAGCCAGCTAGTGGCAAGCCTTTCAACCGAAGCCCGCCTATTGCTAGATGCCGTGGAATACGCCCCCATTACCGTGGTTTACCAAGCCTTCAAAAAACGACACCTGACTAATCGAAAAGAGGGGTTCGGGGTGTTAAGAAGTTGGGAAGTACCTAACCCCGTAAACCAAGCATGGCTAGGCTCTTTATGGACAAGCAGCGTGTTCCCCAACCGATGCCCGAAAGATGAATGGCTGGTTTCCCATTTCTTTGGTGGGGCTTGCCATACAGATGTATTGCTTTGGTCTGAAAGTAGAGCCATTGAAGAGGCCACCGCCCAAAGCCGATGGTTACTAGGTTCTGCCCCAAAGGCGATGCCTACGCTGAATGCCGTTTTTAATCATGCCAAAGCCATTCCACAATACACGCTAGGGCATACGGATCGCATGAGCATCGCTCAAACGTTATTGGCTTATCAAGCCCCCACATTGCAATTAGTGGGTAATTACCTGCAAGGCATTAACCTGAATAGTTGTGTAGAATCTGGGCAAGTGGCGTGTGAAAAGCTGTTGAAAATGCCTCCATTTCAAAAAGCCCCACAAGCACCCGCTTCTGTTCATACAACGGAACCGCTACCTCCCATTTCATTAGATGATAATGTTTCTGCTATCGATTCAACTGCCACCATTCACTAATAATCTTTTCATTTCATTGCTCTTATTCCCCACAGAAAGCCTTGCCTCATGTTAAATCGTTCAATTACCGCTATCGTTGCCAGCTGTTTTTTAGCGGTAGTAACCAGCTTTTCAACCTTACTATTTGCGGGTTGTGGCGATGCTGCTGCCAATCAAAAAACGGCACCCTCCGTTATCAAAGTAAAAACAGATAAAGGGTGCGTAACGGCTTACGATGCTAAATTCGCCCTGAAACCACCCGCTGCTGCCGCCAACGATGATGTGGACAGACCCAACCAGTGCAAAGTATTTGATATTGTAGATGGCGATACGTTTACCTGTGATTTTAATCACGACGGCATCATTACCAGAAAAACCGAAAAAGTGCGGATGCTGTACATTGACACGCCCGAACTGCATCATTCCAAACGCAACCCCACAGGTGAACCACAACCGTTTTCAAAAGAAGCCGCCGCCTACACGAAAAATCAACTGCTAGGCAAAACGGTTTTTCTTCGGTACGATAAAAAACCCGAAGACCGCTACGGCAGAAAGCTCGCCTTGGTTTACACCGCAGACCCTGCGAAAACCAACAGTTTTTCAATCAACGAACTGCTAGTACTGGAAGGCTTAGCACAAGTGATGATAGTAAAACCGAATGAAACGTATCAGCCCCAAATGAAAGCCTTAGAAGAACAAGCCCTTCAAGCCAGAAAAGGGCTATGGTCTGCCCCTATTGAGTTTTAGAGAAAGCGTGCGTTGATGAAACAATCCTTACCTGAAGTACCCATGGATGCCTTGTTAATACCAACAAACCACTTGCCTGCTGAAGTTTCAGCTAGTTTGTTGCCCGCCTTAACAGGTACAACACCGTTGGTTGCCTTTAAAGAAGCGTTCACATCCGTTTTGGCACACTGGCAAAACGTTCGCATACCAGAAGCGTTATTTTTAACCGATGCCGTAACGCCCGCCGTGATTTTATTGGCAGATGTAGATAGAATGTTAGCCATGGGCTTGGGGCATTTACCCCTAGAAGCCATTGCCTTGCCATTGCCTGAAACCCCCATAGAACATGATGGGAAAACATCCAACCCATTTACTTTTATGACGGATGCTCATCCGCAACAGTGTATTGATGTAAAAAATAAGTTAAGCCACTGTTTTTCCACCCCCTTTATGGTGGCGTTATATGAGTTGCAATCCATTTTAAACCGCCTGAACGTTAGGGGGTATGTTATTGGGGGGTTGGCTCGGGATTTAATGCTAGCTGCCCACAATACCGTGCATATTCGGGATATTGATATGACGCTGGAAGGTAATGCTCACGAAATTGCCCACGCCATTGCCGCCCATTCTAAAAACTTTACCCCGCTAGAAACACACCCCACGTTTGGCACCGCCAAACTGCTCTACAAAAATTTAACTCGGTTAGATTTAGCTTCAACCCGAACAGAAGCCTACGCCTACTGCGGTGCCTTACCCACCCTCATTAAACGGGGTGTTCCGCTAGCGTATGATGTGCAACGGCGGGATTTTACAGTAAACACGCTTGCCTTAGCTATTCACAATTTAGGGGACTTATTTGACTATACCCAAGGCTTAGACCACTTAAAAAACAGAGAAATTCAAGTGCTACACGGTGCCACCTTCTTTGAAGACCCTTCAAGGGTATTTAGAGCCTTTAAATTTTCAAACAGGCTAGGCTTTACCTTTTCCCAGCAAACCGAAGCCTTGATGCAACAGTTTTTCACCTATCTACCCCAAACCAAATTTAAAGGCGGTGGGGCAAGAGTGAAAGAATCGTTACGGGAATGGTTCGCCCAACCGCCCACGGCTCTGAAGCATGCAGGCATACTCAACTGGCTAAAGTGGGGCGGTATGATTAGCCTATTAACCCACGCACCAAGCCAAACCGATGCGAATCTAATTATTACCGATGCCCAGCGAATGGTGCTTTCTGAAACGCTAGAAACATTCCGTACCAATTGGTTGCTGGTTCAGCCCTTGTTAGAACAACTACCTGAAGCCACCACCGCCCTGTTTATATGCGATAAAGAAACCGATTACGGCTTAAGCTTAGAAGAAACCGTCCTTTGGTTGTGCGGGCTTTCCTATTTAATGGCGTGTTTTGAAGAAACGCCCGTTTTGGTGCAAGCCTTGGTAAACCGATTAGAACTAACCAAGTTTGAACGAGAAACCGTACAAGATTATTTTCGGTTTTTGAAAGAACACCCGTTGGATGAGCTGCACCCCGAAGGGTCTGCATTAGAAATGACGCAAGCTTTTGATAACCACAACCCCGCTTCGTTAATTGCTCTGATTATGGCCGGCGTTTAAGGGCCGCCTATTTAACCAAACAAATTCAAAATAGAGAAGAAGAAATTGTCTTTGTGCAGGTTTATTTGGCGAATTTAGATATTGCCCAAGATAGTACCGCTTCCCTAGCAGAAAGCTTGAATGTGGTGGCGTTGCGGCAGCGATTTGAAAAATGGTCGTAATAGCTGTTCTTTAGCAGCTGCAGAGCAAATGCGATGGTCGTTCCTACTGGTTGGTTTGAACGCTTACGCTATTTTAACTGTTATACCAATTGACATATTAAATAGCGTGTTTTTGTAGGGGCGTGATTCATCACGTCCGCTCCACAATCCCCAAACGGATGCGATAAATCGCACCCCTACATAGAGAAGGCTATACGCTATTTAATATGTCAATTGGTATTAAAAATCCGCAGAAGCTAAGCCAGAAGGGCTCAACGGACGTCCGCCAGTAGGATGATGATGCCCCTGCGAATGCCCGCCTTCCGAACAAAAGCCTTTTAACGGCAAAATTTTATTGGCATTACACAACCCCTCAGGGGCAACAGCCTGTTGAATAGCCCGCATCATAGCAATACTAGCAGGCGAAAGTTCATCACTTAAATAGCCCTGCTTTTCCAACCCAATGCCATGTTCCCCACTCAGCGTACCCCCCACCTTCACGCACAAGTGCATAATTTCATGCGATGCCTGTTTGACTCGGTCAATCTGCTCAAAATCCGTCGGGTCAAACATCAAATGCGGATGCAAATTCCCATCGCCCGCATGAAACACATTGGCTATAACCAAGTTGTATCGGTTGGCAATGGCGTTAATTTCGGTCAAGGTTTCCGCCAATTTGCTTCTAGGAATAACAGGGTCCATCACATAAAACGCTGGCGATATATTGCCATAACTAGCCACCGCTCCTTTTCTAGCCTTCCATAATTGAGCAATACGTTCAGGGCTAGTGGCAGTTTCCACACTGAGCGGAACAAACGGTTCTACGGCGGATTGCAACGCCTGCAACAAATAAGCCAATTCGCTTGCTTGAAACGCATCGACTTCTGCCAACAACACCGCTTGAGCCGATGTTGGCAACCCCACGCCAAAGGCTTTATTGACGCATTGCACCGTCAACGCATCAATCAATTCCAACGCAGCAGGGTTAATGCCCGCCTGAATAATCGCACTAACGGCTTGCGATGCTGATTCTAACGAGCTAAACGCCATTAACGCAACTGCCACATGGGTGGGCTTAGGCAACACGTTCACCCAAGCTTCACAAAGCAAGCCCAACGTCCCTTCTGAACCCACCAACAATTGCCGAAGGTTCAACCCATTCGGGGCGAACGGCGTTTGGTGGGCGTTTGTCCACACAATTTCCGCTTGGGGCGTAACCCAACAAAGCGAAAGGGTATGGTCGGTTGTTACGCCATATTTCGCACAGTGAATGCCCCCTGCATTTTCCGCCCAATTGCCACCAAACGTGCATGCACTTTGGCTGGAAGGGTCTGGGGCGTAGAACAAACCATGTTCTGCCAAGGCGAGATTGAGTTTGGCATTCACCAAGCCCGCCTGCACTTTGGCACATCCTGCTTCTGGGTTGATTTCTAGCAATTGATTTAATTTCGCAAAGCTGATTATTACCCCTGCTTCAGAAACGGCTAAACTACCGCCTGAAAGCCCTGTACCTGCCCCTCTGGCGGTGTAGGAAAGCCCTAATTGATTGCAGGTTTTTACAATCCACTGCACTTGTTGAGTGGTTTGGGGTAGCACAATGCAGGCGGGCAAGGTTGCCAGCATGAAGTTGGCATCCCGTTCGTAGGGGAACCGTTCGGGCAGGGAGCGGAGAACGCTCTGTTTACCAAGCGATTGTTCTGCTAGATGAAAAAATTGTTCAAGAGGGGTTGGCATGGGGTGATGTTTTTTTCTGGTGCTTTTCTACAATTGCTTGCAACGGAAGGGTTTAAATCCTGCTTTAAGAAGCTGTCTGTTATTATTGTAAGGCAAAAATCTCTATCTAATACTCATTAAACGATTAAATGTCGTGTTCTCTCATCGATTGTCGTTTCAGTCTTTAGCTGGTTGGTTTGTCAGGAGGTGCCTGTTTGGGCACCCCCCGACACCCCCCACAAACCTAGGGGTACCCCCTAGGAACCCCCAAAAAGCCACCCCCC
>JAPLIO010000023.1 GCA_026389055.1 Candidatus Melainabacteria bacterium
GCCTATTAGTAAGCTTTATTCTCCCCTAAAAAAGCAGATGAGGTTACGGAAAAAGGTCTATTGGGCGTGCTAATTTTGTTACTGTGGTATTTTCCGCTTACGCGGAATGATTCCAAAGGAATCAACATTCGGTTATTTACTCGGTGTAAACGCCCTAATTCCGTTCCTCGTGCCTCATTATCCCATCCCACTAAACCTTTTTCCGTAACCTCAGATGTTCTCTGCACTGCTTTCCACCCTTCCCCTAACCAATCCAAGGAAACCCCCTTCACCATGATGGCAATGAAAACCTTCAACCCCGCTTCCCGCAAAGGACGTAAAACCGCTAGTGGCGGTGGCAATAAATCCTCCTTCGGCGATAAAAAATCAACCTTCGGTGGATTCAAACCCACCCGTAGCGGTGGTTCCAGTAGCTCATCTTCTAGCCGATACGGCAAAAAACCATTTGCCTCATCCGACAGAGTCTCTTCCCCCTACCAAGACCGCAGTCCATCCAGATCGAGAACGTCTGATGGTAGTGCTTATTCCGCTTCCGCTGAACGCACGGCATATGCCCCACGCCCTGAACGCACCGAACGGACTGAAGGCGGGTATAATCGGTCTGAACGCCCAAGCTATGGCGAAAGACCCGCTTCTTCCGAACGCCCAGCCTACAGCCAACGTGCCGAACGCCCAAGCTATGATAGAAAATCATCGGCAATCGGTGGGTCTTCTTCTTATAACCGTAGCGAACGCCCTGCTTATGCTCCACGCACGGAAGGCGGATACAATCGGTCTGAACGCCCTAGCTACGGCGATAGACCCGCATCGGGTGGGTATAACAAGCCCGAAGGTCGGTCGTTCTCATCTGATAGACCTGCCTACAAACCGAGAACCGAAGGCGGTCGTCCTGCATTTAATAGAGACGCTAAACCAGCCCCTCGGTATGAACGGAGCGATTCTCGTAACCGTAGCAGAGATACCGAAGGTGGCTCATTCGTAGCGGATTTAGTGCAGTCTGAAGCGTTTTCCGCCGAAGCCAGAAAATTAGAACAGGCTACGCAAATTCATGAAAAATTAGCCGAAGGCGGTGCTTATACGCTTTACGGTAAACACGCCGTGTTGGAAGTGTTACAAAGTGCCCCATCTCGGGTTCAAAAAGTGTTAATTATGGAAGATGCTCAGCCCGATAAGCGAATTAATAAAATCACGGCGTTGTGCGAAAGTTCAGGTATTTACTGGCAATTAGTGCCTAAAGCGAAATTAGATACCATGATGACCTACTTGGCAGATGCTACCACGCACCTTGAAGATGGCGTTGAAACGGGTCATCATCAAGGCGTTATTGCTATTGTTACGGCTCAACCTTTGTTAAGCGTGGAAGAATTGTTAGATTCCGCCCCGGCCAACAATGCCCCTTGCTTAATTTTTGCTTTAGATGAAGTAACTGACCCTCGTAACGTGGGTGCTTTGCTTCGGGTGGCAGATGCTGCTGGTGCGAAAGGCATGATTATTGGTAAGCACCGTAGTGCTGCCTTGAACGCCGTGGTTTCTAAAACCGCTGCGGGTGCAGACCACTGGATGCCTATGGCTCAAGCTACCAACTTAACTCAAGCGTTGGAATTGTGCAAAGCGGCTGGGTTTTGGATTGTAGGTTCTGCTTGTGAAAGCACGGGCGTAGATGCCAGAGGCTATACCACCAGCGTTAAACCAGTTGATTATACCGCCATTGATTACAATGCCCCGATTGTGGTTGTGTTGGGTAATGAAGGTGAAGGCTTGCGTCCGACTATTTTGAAACAGTGTGATTTCTTGGCGAACATTCCGATGTTGGGCAAGGTGCAATCACTCAACGTTTCTACGGCGGGTGCGGTGTTGGCGTTTGAAGTGGTAAAGCAACAACAACGGGCTAAAAAAGCCGTGGTTGCGGCATTAAATGCCCCAACTGGCGAATAGGCGTTAAAAAACAAACTAATTTTAAACTCGGAGCGGTTTTATCAACCGCTCCGATGTTTTTTTGGAGGGTTACTGATAGTGGCTTGCTAAGGTGGGGTATCTTTGCTTTAATGAAAAGGTATTCAAAATAGCTTTGGGCTTTGCTTAATGCGGAGATAACTCAATCAGATAGAGCAACTGCCTTCTAAGCAGTAGGTTACAGGTTCCTGTCTCATCATCCGATCCTTTTTTATAAATTTATGGGGACTTTCTAGTGAATGCAATTGACCCGATAACAAAAATCTCGTTTTCTATTTATGAAAATAAAGGGGTTTATGCCTTACTCTTAGGGTCAGGTATTTCAAAGTCAGCAGGTATTCCTACGGGTTGGGATATTACCTTAAGCCTAATTGAACGTATAGCTAAAGCTGAAGGGATAGGTGGGATTGACGATTGGGAAGCTTGGTATAAAGAAACAAAGAAAAAGAACCCTAGTTACTCCAACATTATGGAAGAATTAGCTTCAACACCCAGTGAACGTAGAAGTATTTTAAACACTTACATTGAGCCGACTGCTGAAGAAATAAGCGAAAAGAAAAAAGTGCCCACGGATGCACATTATGCTATTGCAGAATTGGTTTCAAAAGGCTTTATTAAGGTTGTTATTACAACTAACTTTGACCAACTGTTAGAAAGTGCGTTGAAAGAAAAAGGCGTTACACCCATTGTCGTAGCATCTGTTGATGCCTTAAAAGGTGCGGAACCTTTAGCTCATAGCCACTGTTATATTTTAAAACTACATGGCGACTATAAAGATAACCGCATTCTAAACACAGAAGATGAATTGGCTACCTACCCTGATGAATATAAGGCATTATTAGCTCGTATTTTTGATGAGTATGGGTTAATTGTTTGTGGCTGGTCTGGTGAATGGGATGATGCGTTGCGTAGTGAACTTTTAAAAGTAGTAAATAGACGCTATTCTACATTTTGGACAACCCTCAATACCCCTACTGATAGGGCAACTGCGTTAATTGACCATCGTAAAGCAGACAAAATAGAAATAGAGAGTGCAGATGCGTTCTTCACTAAAATAAAAGAACAGGTACAAATTTTGGAAACGACGCAACGGGAAAACCCTGCTAGTTTAGAAATACTAAAAGCAACCGTTAAGCAGTATTTGGCTAAGCCAGATGTTTATAGCATTGAACTAGAAGATTTATTGCAAACCGAAATGGAGCAACTCATTCAAACAACGAATACTGAAGAGTTTGCTACACAAAAGAAGCCTCACCCAACTGAGGAGTTATTGCAAGTATTGATTGAACGCTATAATGCCATTTCAGAACGGCTCGTTTTAATAACTGGCATGATAGGGCGATGGGGAACAGATGGAAACCATCAGTTATGCAATGAACTACTCCAAGGCTTTTATAATGCTGTTGAATATCGAGATAAGGCTGGTTATACAATCTATGGAAATGCTCAGTATTACCCATTAGGGCTGATGTATACAGCTTATGGTCTTGGGTTGGTTAAATCAAAACAGTGGCAATCTTTAAAAAAGCTATTCTTTTTAAAAAATTATGACCAAAATAACCGTGAGCAGTTGTTGGTTGAGGACATTATTAGTGCGTTAGCCCATAAAGATTTGTTTAAAATGTTACCTGAATACAAGAATCGAACGCAATTTGATGTAACACTTTATGGGTTAAAGTCTGAATTTGAAGAATTGTTTGATTGGTTTGAACTGTATCAAGCCATGGCATTTTTCCAAAACAGAAAAAAGCTTTTCCCTAATGAACAATATCGATACACCTACGTTGGTAGGAATGGTTATAGCTGGACAAAACAAAGAAAATATACTCAAGCATTCCAAAGAGATGAAACAATAGATGCGTTTATAAAAGCTGGGTTTATTAAAAATGCCTCAGATCCTCTTTATCAAGAATTCCTAACTGCTTATGCTACAGAGTGTAATCGGTTAGGGTTTCCGTAAATCTTAAATTCATGGGTGTTAAAACGATGGAGAACGCTTTACCCAAGGGGGTAGATGCTTTTTTAAGT
>JAPLIO010000134.1 GCA_026389055.1 Candidatus Melainabacteria bacterium
CCGCTTATTTGAAAGATTTAACTGGGTGCGAAACCCCTGCCGCTGGGGCTATTTTAATGACGGCTAGCCATAACCCATGGGATTACGGCGGTTATAATTTTCTAACGCCTGAAGGGGCAGTGGCTCCTTCTTCGTTAAGTGAATTGTTTGAAGCTCGGCAGGCAACGCCTAGCAATGCCGTGTTGAATCGGGAAGCGTTGGGTGCTAGTGCTACGCCGTTTAAGCGGGCATTACAGCCGTATCAAGCTTATTTTAAACACCTTAAAAACAGGGTAGGTCTTTCTTCTGCGGTTTTTGAAGCTCAGCCTTTGCAGGTGTTTTACGACCCACTTTATGCTACGGGTAGGCACTATTTCCCGAAATTAATGGAAGATTTTGGCGTGCTAACTACCAGTATTCACGACGATGATAACCGCCCCGCTGGCTACACGGGCGAACCTGAGCCTTCGGCAGAAAACTTGGTTGAATTGAGCGAATTGGTCAAACAATCTGGGGCTACAAACCCCATGACGGTTGGCTTTTCTAACGACGGTGATTCCGACCGTTTCGGCGTGTTAGATGAAACGGGTACTTATCTTCAACCCAACTTTGTGTTGTTATTGGTTCTGTTTTGGTTGGGTCAAAAACCGTCTACTTTGGAAACTGATGCCGTGGTAGTTCGGTCTCAAGCCACAACCCATGCGGTAGATGAATTGGCTGCCAGCTTTGGTTTGCCCGTGCTTCAAACCCCTGTCGGCTATAAATATATTGCAGAAACCTTTATTGAACATGACGAAGAAGAAGCCTTAGCCCCTGTCATTTTCGGTGGAGAATCTAGCGGTGGCTTAAGCATCGGCGGGCATATTCCTGAAAAAGATGGCTTGCTAGCTAACCTGATTATTGCAGATTTAGTAGCGTCTCAAAAGAAGCCTCTTTCGCAAGTGCTTTCTGGTATTATTGCGGGCTTGGAAAACACCTATCATTTTGCGGAATGGACGATTAAAACTACCGAAAAAGACCCTATCTTAGCCCAAGCTCAAGCATTTTTTGCCGAAGGTGGCACGATGGGTAAAGCGTGTTGTGTGGTGGATGTGGAAAAAACACAGCATTCAGCTAGCACGTTGAAAAACAAATTTGGCACGCAGGATGGTATTAAACTTTACCTCACCAGTGGTTCTTGGGTACTGGTTCGGGCGAGTGGCACGGAACCCATTGTTCGGCTTTATTTGGAAGCAGTGGGTGAAACGCCTGAAGCGTGTGAAACGGCGTTTGAAAATTTATCCAGCTTTTGGTTGCAGGTAATGACGGAAAAAGCGGGCGTTACGGCGGATAAAATCGTTCGGAAGTTTTAAGTAGATGCCTCGGTTTGCTCAACTATCGGCAGGTGTTGAAGGCGTTGTGTTTTTTGATGCGAGATGTTTGTTGTGTTGGCGAATTCAAAAATTGCTGACAGCTTGGGGTAACAAGCAAGCCCTTCAATTTGTACCGCTTCAGCAGTTTGAAGCCTGGCAGGCTGAATTTGAGGTATTGAAACCTGTTACAGCGGATGAATTAAGGCAGGGTATTCGGGTATTTGTGGTGCAGAAAAACCACTTATTGATTGGGGTACCAGCGGTGGCTTTTTGCTTGAGGCATTGTAAGTTCCCATTTTCGATAGTTGGTTTTTTATTGGCGATGCCCCTGTTTCAGCCAATTTTAGTGCCACTTTATCAGTGGGTGGCTAATAACCGATACCGTTTTTTACCACCGTTGAGCGAAGCGGAAGAGGCTAAATTCTACGAAGCACTTAACGCAGAAAACGTGATGCTTTGTACAGAAGAACGTTGTCATACTACTCTTTCAAAATAGCATCAAACAGAGTGAGATTATCTGGTTTATTCTTGTCTCTTGATAGTTTAAATATTAAAAAAATCATACATTCTTATCATTCACCGTACTACGGTTGAAACGTCTGTTATAATGCAGATGGTGATTTTTTAATACCCTTTTCAATAGACCTCTTGCATGACTCGATAGGTGGGTGCAGATTCTAGGAATGTTGATTGCCCTGCAATCACTCGCTCTGCGGAACGGAGAATTTGAGGTGTACATAGAGGTACATAAGAATTCGTTGATTCCTCTGGAATCATTCTGCTTCTAGCAGAAAATACCGCAAATGACAACGTAAAACGTTCTACGTTTTCTCGCCCTGCGGATGCCCCAGATATTGAGTCATGCAAGAGGTCTAATTTTTTATCCAATAGAAGGAACTATCCCATGAAAATATGGACAACTCAATTATTCAGTGCATTAGTAATAGCTAGTGTTGTAGCCACCAGTGCGTTTGGTTTGCAACCAGCATCTGCCTGTAAAAAAAGCATGGAACCTAGCAAAAGGTGTGCCATCAATACCATGGAACAAGCTAAACCCTGTAAAATTATGCAAGGTTGGGAAGATGCCGTCCACCTGAGTGCAGACCAAAAAACGCAAATTGACCAAATTCGTTTAACGCACGAACCTGAACGCGACCATTTACATACGCAAATTAAAGAAGCGAAAGAAACGCTTCGTCGATTGATGGAAGCCAATGGTAATACGCCTGCTGATGAATCTGCCGTTATTGCCCA
Source organism: Candidatus Melainabacteria bacterium (assembly GCA_026389055.1). Classification (GTDB taxonomy): domain Bacteria; phylum Cyanobacteriota; class Vampirovibrionia; order Vampirovibrionales; family JAJTHC01; genus JACEUU01. The sequence goes on from JAPLIO010000134.1 coordinate 2,586, forward strand.
AGTACAAGCAATTGGTAGTTTGAAAACCTTGGCAGAAGTGAATCACATTAAAGAAGCGTATCAAATTAAAGCGTTACTAACCCCAGAACAACAAAAAATTTCGACAGACTATTGGCACGATATGTGGCAACGCAAAGAAAAAGCCGAATGGGGCGGTGCTAATAAAGGCGGAAACTACAAACCTTCTGGAACCAAACAACCTTGTTGTGGGAAAAAAGCCCTTTGGAATCGTTCCAGTAAAACAGAACAGACCAAAAAAGGATGCCCGTTAACGTTTAAGAAGCAACCTAAAAACACAGCTTGTGCAGGTTAAGTTAAACAGGTTTTAAACTGTTGCAAAGTAGGGAATGCGTTATTTTAACGGTTCCCTACTTTTTTGTTAGGATTTTAAACCGAAAGCTGTTTTTCTGCATAAGGGGTAACGATTTGTTGAGCTTCACTTGAGGTTACCATCTGTTTTAAGTTACTCAATTTTTTTCCTAAAATAGGGTGAACCCACCGACTAGCCGAGGGCAATTCCAGCAAGGGCGTTAATACAAATAATCGTTCCTGTAGCCGAGGGTGCGGCAACGTAAGCAACGGCATCGATAAAACCATCTCTCCATAAGCAATTAAATCAATATCCAACGTGCGGGGTTCATCTCGTTTGCCAACAGTGCGTTGCCGATGGCACGTTTGCTCAATCATCAGCAAATGAGCCAACAACTGTTGCGGAGCCAGTGTGGTTTGAAGTTCACACGCCAAGTTAAGATAATTGGCTTGAGGAAAAGCAACATCGCCTACGAAACTGGTTTCATAGATGGTTGAAACGGCAACCCAGTTGGTTTGGGGCAGTTGTTTTAACTGAACAATCGCCATTTCAAGCCAAGCCAAACGGTCGCCTATATTACTACCCAAGGAAAGAAAAACAACGGTTTGAGGTGGTTTATCAGGCACTATTATTTCACCAAAAAATGAGCAATCGGCAGCAGGCTATTCCATAAAATCAGAATAACAGCTAAGGTAAAGACATATTTACTGAGCTTTTCAGAGTCTTTATGCAGTTTGCCAAAGGAAGCTTGGTCTGCGTTTTCAGCTTCTGTGTTTGAGAAAATTTCGCCATTTTCATCGACCATGGCTTCTAGTTGGGTGTTTTTAGCATTCATGTTTACCGCTAGTACAACCATTAAAGCAACGGCTACAATTTTAGAACAGAAAAAAACCATATAACCCGGCATGAAGTGAAGATGAAACGCCGTGGTGATAAAATCCACTACGCATTGAAATAGCAACGTTGCAAAAACAAGATTTTTTAAAAAGCCATCAAATTTTCTGAAAATTTTGGTCATGGCTAAACCCGCAGAAGCTCTATCAAGCGTTTTAAATAACCCTGAAGCCGTAAAGGCTCCTAAGCCCAACAAGCCCCCTGCAATTAGTGCTAAACAAAGGGTTTGTGATGCTAACAACCCTTGAAGTACCCATAATAACCCGTTCATTCGTTAAAACCTCAGAAGTACTGAAAAAGAGAGAGAAAAAAGATAATGATCTTATCAAATCAGAAAGATGGGGAAGAATCCTCAAAAAAGAGAGAGACGCTTCCCCATTATCAATCAAAAAAGCAGGTTAGCCGCCTTGAACGCCCGTCCAGCCTTCAACGCCATCAAAGGTGCAAAGGTTTTCGGTTTTAATGACATCCAACCCTTGAGCATTGATATTAGTCAACAACGCAATAATATCCGCGTGGGTAACAGGCTGCCCTGAAGGGTTGAAATGTCTGCAACGCCAGTGGTCTACGGTAAAGGTTTCAGCAAACCCCTTCGGCCATACTTTTTGTCCACGGCTGGAAATAATTTTCAACTTCAGGTTAGCAGTAGCTGCTGAAAGTAATTTTTCAGCCAATTGGTCTGCATTAAGCGTATGGCTATGAACATAAACATCCACACCCAGTGTTTCTTTTTTTGCAGGAACCGTTGGGGTAAAGGTTGGTTTCTTTTCGCCTGCAGGTGGTTTTGCATTGTAAACAACCGTTTTGAAGGTAACAGGTTTATGCCCTAAGCGTTCAACAACGGCTTGAGCAAATTCTTTGGTACCCACTTTTTGCTTGCTGATACCTTCTTTGAAAATATCATAAGTGTGGATACCATCTTCCAACGTTTTTAACCAAGCGTTATGAACGTTGGCAGCAACATCAGGTTGGTCGATGTGTACGAGCATTTGCACGGCACCTAACAATAAGCCCGATGGGTTGGCTAGGTTTTGCCCTGCACGCCGAGGTGCAGAACCGTGAATGGCTTCAAACATGGCACAGTGGTCGCCAATGTTAGCGGAACCAGCCAAACCAACGGAACCCGCAATTTGAGCCGCTACATCTGACAATATATCGCCATACAAGTTAGGCATTACAATCACATCAAACGCTTCGGGGGTATCTGCCAATTTAGCGGCACCAATATCCACAATCCAGTGTTCTTTTTCAATATCAGGATATTCTTCACCCACTTGATCAAACACCTTGTGGAAGATACCATCGGTCATTTTCATGATGTTATCTTTGGTGAAACAGGTTACTTTTTTACGATTGTTAGCCACAGCATATTCAAAGGCATAGCGAATAATTTTTTCGCTACCAGGGCGAGTAATCAATTTCAAACATTGGTAAACATCATCACTCTGACGATATTCAATGCCTGCGTACAAATCTTCTTCGTTTTCACGTACAATAACCACATCCATTGTGGGGTGTTTAGTCCGCACGAATGGGTCGTAGCTGACGCAAGGGCGAATGTTTGCGTATAAGCCTAATGTTTTACGAGTCGTTACGTTTAAGCTTTTTACACCGCCACCTTGAGGGGTAGTGATAGGGGCTTTTAAGAATACTTTAGTCCGACGAAGACTTTCCCAAGAAGCGTCTTCAATACCCGTTAAAATACCTTTGGTATAAAGTTTTTCGCCAATTTCAATTTCTTCAATGGCAATTCTAGCACCTGCGGCTTGAATAATAGAAAGCGTTGCATCCATAATTTCAGGACCAATGCCGTCGCCTTTTGCTACAGTAATTGGCACCAATGCCTGAGAATTCATCATCATGTTGATAGTAGCTCCAAAAAAAACAGTGGGTAGGGTAACAGGTAAACATAGAAAGGTAGGTTGCATTATGGAAACATAAAATACACCTTCGGCTGAGGAAATGTGCTGAATTTCAAAGCATTTTAGTGCCGCTGTTTCCCCTTTTAGTAGGGTAATTGCTTGCTTTGGGCGGTTTAATTGTTTGCTAAGCCAGTGAATAATAGCCTTATTTGCTTCTCCTTCAATAGGAGGAGCGGCTACTTTAAGGTGTAACAGCCCATCAGCATCGAAATACGCTTGGGTTTTGTGGGCTTTGGGGTGTGCTTTTAGCCACAGCAGCCATCGTTGAGTGGTAGCATTATAAGTGGGTGGTAGAGTTTTATCTGCAGGCATGATGGTGATAGTTCTCGTTCATAAATCAATTTATTCATTATGAGGTTACGGAAAAAAGTCTATTGGGCGTGCTAATTTTGTTACTGCGATACTCATTTCGGTTATTTACTTCGTGTAAACGCCCTCATTGCGTTTCTCGTGCCTCATTATCCCATCCCACTAAACCTTTCTCCGTAACCTCATTATAGCTTGATTTTAGCGAATGTTACCATCTGACGTTTTTTGTTTAGTGAATTCAGAAGGTTGTTGCTTCGGGCTA
>JAPLIO010000174.1 GCA_026389055.1 Candidatus Melainabacteria bacterium
CCCCCCGTCAATACCCGTAGTGGTATAGGGGGGTGGCTTTTTGTTTGGATTTTAGGGGGGTACCCCCTAAATTTGTGGGGGGTGTCGGGGGGTGCCCAAACAGGCACCCTCTGACAAACCAACCAGCGAAAGACTGAAACAACAATCGATGAAAGAACACGCTATTTAATCTGTGAATTGGTATGAAATGAGTAATTCCGATAATGTAAAACCATTATTTTTTGCATGGGAAGTAGGGGCTATTTTCATAGTCTTGAAACTCTTTTCTGTTGTATTGTTAATTGCTTAGGGTCTATAGCGTCTGTTAAAAGAAAGGGTGGCTTGTTTTTAACGAGGTGTTCTGCTTACAATAAAAACACGACCCATCTTAAAATTGCCCTTTGTGTAGATTGTTAGTAATGCTTCTCTCAAATAATGAATCGTTATCTGCTTTTATTAAAGAACAGGCTCTTGCTTTGGGCTTTGAACTGGTGGGTATTATTCCCGCAACCTATTTGCACGAAGAAGCAGAAAAATTACAAACTTGGTTAGGCAACGGTTATCACGCTGGCATGGATTGGATGGAGCGGTATCAATCGTTACGAACCAACCCTGCGGAGCTATTGCACAACTGCCAAAGCGTAGTGATGGTGGGTATTAACTACTTCCCTGGGTGGGAAGCAGGGCAGGGTGAACAGATAAAAATTGCCCGCTATGCCGTGGGTAGGGATTACCACAAGCTGATTCGTCGGCGGTTGGGGAAGTTGATGAAAGCCATCCAACAGGAGGCTCCTGAAATAACGGGACGGGCTTTTGTGGATTCGGCTCCGTTGTTGGAAAAGGCGTTGGCAGTTCGGGCTGGATTGGGCTGGCAGGGTAAGCATAGCTTGTTAATTAACCCAAAGTTGGGGTCTTGGTTGTTTGTGGGAGAATTGTTGCTAACGGCTCCGCTGGTGTATGATGAGCCATTGCCTGCCAATAGCTTAGCTGAAAGTGTTTCGTTTTGTGGTAATTGCACAGCGTGTATTGAAGCTTGCCCTACAAAGGCTATTGTAGCCCCTGCGGTGGTGGATGCTGGCAAGTGTATTGCTTATTGGACCATTGAAGCAGACCCAGACCACGCACTGCCTGATACGTTATCGCCTCAGGCATTTGAGGGTTGGGTGTTTGGGTGCGATACTTGCCAAGAAGTTTGCCCTTGGAATGCGAAGTTTTCTCAGTTGACCAAAGAACCTGCTTTTTTACCTTCGGCTTTGTTACAAACGCCTCGCGTGGAAACGTTAAGCCAGTTGACCGAAGCCACGTTTGAAAAAACCTTTGCTGGCAGTGCGTTGCGTCGTTCGGGCAACGAGAAGTTGCAACAAAATTTAGAGCGGGTTTCAGGGGTAGCCTCTTCTTAGCAAGGGGTCTGTTAAAATGTTTTCTTGATAATCGCTTGCTTTCTAGTTTTGTGTTTGATATTGTTACTCTTGAACTTTGTTTGTAATGAATGAAGTTCTGTTAGGGTAACAACTGCCATTTAATGGTTAAACTCCCTTTTCATGGCCGGTACAACATAAAATTATAGAGATAATTCAATGCCTACCTTGTCTCATAAGCAAGTTTTTGTAGATCAAGTTAAAAACGTATTGCAAGGTGCTAATATCCTTGTGGTGGTTGATTATCGTGGTCTCTCAGTTGCGGAAATGACAGCATTGCGTCGTGTGTTGCGAGTTGATAATGTGAAGCTGATGGTTGCTAAAAACACGTTGGTAAAACGTGCTTCGGCAGGTACAGAAGTAGAAGCATTAGCCCCTTATTTAAAAGGTCCTACAGCGTTGCTGTTGGGCTATGGCGACCAAGTAGCAGCTGTTAAATCTGTTAAAGAATTCTTGAAAAAGAATAAAAAGCAAAATGAATTGCGGGCTGGTTTCTTAGATGGTTCTACTTTATCTGCTGTTCAAGTAGATGAGTTAGCCAGTATGCCTTCCTTGCATGAATTGCGTGGAAAACTAGTTATGTGCATTGCTCATCCTATTTCAGGGTTGGCTAATGTCCTTAATTCAAACAATAGTTCTTTGGTTCGTGCCTTGGATCAAATTGCGTCTCAGAAAGAAGCTGGCTAACGCTGTTGCGGCTTTCTATTTTTTTAACTTTAAGTGTAATGAAGAGGTTTTTTAGACATGATGTCCGTAGAATTAGATGCTAAAACCAGTGTGGTATTTGAGCAAATTAAAGAATTGACTTTCTTGCAAACCGCTCACTTGGTAAAAGCTTTTGAAGAAGAGTTTGGTATTTCTGCTGCTGCTCCTGTGGCTGTAGCTGCTCCTGTTGGCGGTGCTGCTGCTCCTGCTGAAGAAGAGCAAACAGATTTCACTGTTGTATTAACAGATGCTGGTGCTAATAAAATCCAAGTGCTGAAAGAAGTTAGAACCATTACTGGTTTAGGCTTGAAAGAAGCAAAAGATTTAGTAGACAGCACGCCTAAAACGGTTAAAGAAGGCGTTAAAAAAGAAGAAGCTGCCGAAATGAAGAAAAAATTAGAAGAATTGGGTGCAAAAGTAGAATTGAAGTAAGTCTTCTTCTCTTTTAAGCTTATTCTAACGGTTTAAATTCTTTATTTAGGAATGATTTTAAGTGTTTTTTGAAATGATTCAAAATAACTAACTTTAAAAAGCGACAGGAGCAAGATATTAATCTTGCTCCTGCATTCCTGTATTTTTTTCGGGTTTATTGTGTACAATTATAACAAAGACGACTAACCAAGTGTTTTTCTAAGATTTCATTCATTGTTTTGCTGTGTTGAGAAGCAATGGATGACAGTTTTTAGTTACTTTACTTTTAAGTGACACAAATCTTTTTAGTTTAATAAACGTTGATAGTCAATACAAAAGAGGGTTTAGCATGACAACGACGACGAGGCTTCAGCGTTCTACGCTTCCTGGTATTGGAGACCTTCCTCTGGAACACCTCCCTGATTTGGCTGAAATTCAAAAAAAATCTTTTCAGTGGTTTTTAACAGAAGGGTTGAAAGAGGAATTGCTTTCTTTTTCGCCTATTAAAGATTATACGGGGCGTTTGGAACTTTATTTCTTGCCTGAATACAGCTTTGATAAGCCAAAGTATACGGTAGAAGATGCTCGGCACCACGAGGCTACTTATTCTAAGCAATTGCGTATTAAAATGCGATTGGTTAACAGAGATTCAGGTGAAATTAAAGAACAAGAAGCTTATATCGGTGAAATTCCGATGATGACTGACCGTGGTACGTTTGTTATTAACGGGGCTGAACGGGTTATTGTCTCCCAATTGGTGCGTTCACCAGGTATTTATTACAAAAAAGATATGGCTTTAAATGGTAAGCGTATTTTTAACGCCACGTTAATCCCTAATCGTGGGGCTTGGCTGAAATTTGAATCTGATTTAAATGATGTGATTTCGGTTAAAATTGATAAAACTCGGAAGATTCCTGTAACAGTTCTGTTGCGTGCCTTGGGTATGACTGAACAGGATATGGAAAACCGCTTCCGCCACTTTGAATTTTTGCGTCGTACGTTGGATAAAGACCCGACGGAAACCGTTGAAGAAGCGTTGATTGAATTATACAAAAAATTGCGTCCAGGCGATCCTCCTAGTGTTAGCGGCGGACGTCAGCTGATTGAAAGTCGGTTTTTTGATGAAAAACGCTACGATTTAGGCAAGGTTGGTCGGTATAAAATTAACCGTAAACTTGCTTTAAATACGCCTGATAACATTCGGGTTTTAACCATTACTGATATTGTTTCTGCGGTAGATTATTTAATCAGCCTTCATTATGACGAAGGTGCGGTGGATGATATTGATCACTTGGGGAACCGTCGTGTTCGTGCCGTAGGTGAATTGCTTCAAAACCAATTCCGTGTGGGTCTTTCTCGTTTAGAGCGGATTGTGAAAGAACGGATGACCTTGCAAGATACAGAAACGTTGACACCCAACAACTTGTTGAACCCTAAACCTTTATTGGCAGCTATTCGGGAATTCTTTGGGTCTTCGCAACTGTCCCAGTTTATGGATCAAACCAACCCCTTGGCTGAATTGACGCACAAGCGTCGGTTATCTGCCTTAGGGCCAGGTGGTTTAACTCGTGAGCGTGCAGGGTTTGCGGTTCGAGATATTCACCCTAGCCATTATGGGCGTATTTGTCCTGTTGAAACGCCAGAAGGCCCGAACGCAGGCTTGATTGGTAGTTTATCAACCTTTGCACGGGTTAACGATTACGGCTTTTTGGAAACACCTTATTTTGTTGTTAAAGATGGGTTGGTTACTAAGGAAGTTCATTATCTTTCCGCTGATGAAGAAGATAGATACCGTATTGCACCGGGCGATTTACGTCGGGATGGAAAAACGGGGCAGATTTTGGGAAGCCGAATCCCTGTTCGCTATCGCAATGAATTTGTAACCTCATTGCCTGAAGAAGTAGATTATGTGGGTAGTTCGCCTATTCAAATCGTTTCTGTGGGTACCTCGTTAATTCCTTTCTTGGAACACGATGATGCTAACCGTGCGTTGATGGGTGCTAACATGCAACGTCAGGCGGTTCCGTTGGTTAACACGCAGCGTCCAGCGGTTGGTACTGGCTTAGAAAAGCGGGTTGCCTTGGATTCTGGTATGTGTATGCAATCTTCGGTAGCTGGTGTGGTTGAAAAGGTTTCTGGCGATGCGGTGGATGTGCGTGAAGCCGATACAGGACGGGTTATTCGTCATAAATTGATGAAATATGTTCGTTCCAACCAAGATACTTGCTTGAACCAACGCCCGATTGTTCGTTCAGGGCAAACGGTTACTAAAGGTCAGATTTTATCTGATGGTGCTTCTACTAAAGAAGGTGAACTTTCGTTGGGTAAAAACGTGTTAGTAGCGTTTATGCCTTGGGAAGGGTACAACTTTGAAGATGCTGTGCTGATTAGTGAGCGTTTGGTTCGTGATGAAGTATTTAGCTCAATTCACATTGAAAAATATGAAATTGATGCTCGTACAACCAAGTTAGGGCCTGAAGAAATTACTCGTGAAATTCCAAACGTGGGTGAAGAAGCCCTTCGCCACTTGGATGATAGAGGGATTATTCGGGTAGGTGCCCGTGTTTTTGCTGACGATATTTTGGTCGGTAAAATTACGCCTAAAGGCGAATCAGAACATCCGCCTGAGGAAAAATTGCTTCGTGCTATTTTCGCTGAAAAAGCCAGAGATGTGAAGGATAACTCGTTAAGAGTGCCTCATGGCGAAGGTGGTCGTATTGTTGACGTGAAAGTATTTGAACGTGAAAAAGGCGATGATTTACCCCCTGGTGCCAACACCGTGGTTCGGGTTTATATTGCCCAAAAACGGAAAGTTAGCGTTGGCGATAAAATGGCGGGCAGACACGGTAACAAGGGTATTGTTTCTAAAATTCTGCCGGTTGAAGATATGCCGTTCTTGCCAGATGGCACCCCTGTTGATGTTGTGTTGAATCCGCTGGGTGTTCCTTCCCGTATGAACGTGGGTCAAACCTATGAAACGATGTTGGGTTTGGCGGCTTATTTGACGGGTAAGCTTTATGAAGTGCCTCCGTTTGATGAAATGTATGGCGAAGAAGCTTCTAGAATTGCGGTTTTATCTGAATTAGAAGCGGCAATTGCTCAACGGGGCGTTGATTGGATTTATCCTTCAGGTAAGGCTCGGTTGCTGGATGGCAGAACGGGTGAGGCATTTGCCAACCCTGTTGCGATTGGCTATATGTACTTGCTCAAATTAGTTCACTTAGTTGATGATAAGATTCACGCTCGTTCAACAGGGCCTTATAGCTTAGTTACCCAACAGCCATTGGGTGGTAAAGCTCAGTTTGGTGGTCAACGCTTTGGAGAGATGGAAGTTTGGGCATTGGAAGCTTACGGTGCTGCTTACACGTTGCAGGAAATGTTGACGATTAAATCAGATGACGTAACAGGTCGGAGCCGTGCTTACGAGGCGATTGTTAAGGGTGAAAACCTCAATCGGCCAGGCATACCTGAATCCTTTAAGGTCTTGGTACGAGAACTGCAAAGTATCGGCTTAGATATTACGGTGATGAAGGGCGGTAAAGATGGACCTGAATACGAAGTCGATTTGATGTCGGATGATTCGGCTGCCAAGCGTGCTCATCAGAAAAAGCTCTTGTTGACGCCTGAAACAAGCCTCCTCAAGTACTTCTCTGAATAATTAATATGTGTGTTTTTCTGCTTGTGTGGCGTTTGTTACGCAAGCAGAAAACCCCCTTCTTTGTTACTGTTTGTTGCTCTCTTTTCCTAACGGTCTGTTTTTGTTGTTAGCATAATCCTTTTGGGGTTTACAGCCGTTTATTTTAATCACCTTCGGAGGAAGTTCCCCTTGGTTAGTACAAATATTGATCAGTTCGATTATATTCGCATTGGTGTCGCATCGCCTGAGCGGATGTTAGAGTTATCTCATGGTGAAGTAAAAAAACCAGAAACCATTAACTATAGAACCTTGAAGCCTGAAATGGGCGGGTTATTTTGCGAGCGTATTTTTGGCCCTACAAAAGATTGGGAATGCTTTTGCGGTAAGTATAAACGGGTTCGGCATAAAGGCATTGTTTGCGAACGGTGCGGTGTTGAAGTAACGGAAGCCAAGGTTCGTCGGGTACGGATGGGGCATATTGATTTGGCCGCCCCTGTTAGCCACATTTGGTTTTTAAAGGGTATTCCTAGCTATATGGGCTTATTGCTTGATATTAGCTTGAAAGACCTTGAGCAAGTTATTTACTTCAATGCTTATGTGGTATTAGACCCTGGTAACACGGAATTAACCTACGGTCAGTTGTTGGGTGAAGAAGAGTATGACCGCATTTTAGATGATCAGGAAGATGCTCAGTTTGAAGTGGGTATTGGGGCAGAAGCGATTGCCACGATGTTGAAGAACATTGACTTAATGGAGTTAGTTAATGGGCTTCGGGTCGAAGTGGAAAACGCTGGGCCTACAACGCAAAAACGGACTAAGTTGATGAAACGCTTGCGGTTGGCGGAGTTGTTGCTTTCTAGTAAAACCAGCCCAAGTTGGATGGTTATGAGCGTTTTGCCTGTAACCCCCCCTGATTTGCGTCCGATGGTTCAATTAGATGGTGGCCGTTTTGCTACCAGTGATTTGAACGATTTATATCGTCGGGTTATTAACCGTAATAACCGTTTGCTTCGGTTGATGGAAATGGGTGCCCCTGAAATTATTGTTCGTAACGAAAAGCGAATGTTGCAGGAAGCTGTTGATGCGTTGATTGATAACGGTCGGCGAGGTAGAACTGTGGTTGGCCCCAACAATCGTCCGTTGAAATCGTTATCTAACATTATTGAAGGGAAACAAGGTCGTTTCCGTCAAAACTTGTTGGGTAAACGGGTTGATTATTCAGGTCGGTCTGTTATTGTTGTTGGGCCTAAACTGCACCTTCACCAATGCGGTTTGCCGAAAGAAATGGCGATTGAGTTATTTAAACCTTTTGTTATCAATAAGTTGATTGAACGGGGCGAATGCCAAAACATTAAATCTGCCAAGAAGAAAATTGAACGGGGCGATTTAATTGTTTGGGATGTGTTGGAAGATGTCATTAAAGGACACCCAGTATTATTGAACCGTGCCCCAACCCTGCACCGTTTGGGTATTCAAGCCTTTGAACCCGTATTGGTTGAAGGTCGGGCTATTCAGTTGCATCCGTTGGTTTGTAACGCCTTTAACGCGGATTTCGATGGAGACCAAATGGCGGTTCACGTGCCTCTTTCGTTGGAAGCTCAAGCAGAAGCAAGAATGCTGATGATGGCTTCAAACAACGTGTTGTTGCCTTCCACAGGTAAGCCTGCCATTACCCCCACACAAGACATGGTTTTAGGTATTTATTACCTCACGATGGATAATCCTCATCGTCAAGCGGGTGCTGGCATGCGATTCTTCAGCTTTGAAGATGCGTTGGCAGCCCATGAATTTGGCTTGGTGGATTTACACGCTAAAATTCATGTTCGTAATGAAAAAAGTGAGATGTTAGAAACCACGGTGGGTCGTATTTTGTTTAACAAAACGGTTAAACAAGTGCTGGCTTAGTGCTACTAGTTATAGTCTTTTTTATTTTTAGTTCCTAAACCCTTATTATAGAGGTCTCTGCGTTTTCCATGAGCTTAACCATACCGATTAAGAAAAAACCCCCTGCTGTTGACTACCTCAATAGTATTGTCAGCAAAAAAGAACTTAGTAACTTGATTTTACAGGTTTATGCTGATTATGGTACTGCTAAGGCAGCTTTGCTAGCCAATGCGTTGAAAAACTTAGGTTTTAAATATGCTACGTTAGCGGGTATTACTGTTTCAATTGATGACTTAGAAGTGCCTGAGATTAAGAAAACCTTGATGGCAAACGCTGAAGCCACCATTGAAGCTGCCAGCGAACGCTATTTGCGTGGTGAAATTACCGAAGTTGAACGTTACACTCGGGTTATTGATACTTGGAGTGAAACCAACGAATTATTGACCAAAGAAATTGTCGATACGATGGATAGATTGAACTCTATTTATATGATGGCATTTTCGGGTGCGAGAGGAAACATTTCCCAAGTTCGTCAGTTGGTTGGTATGCGGGGTCTGATGGCAGACTCTCAAGGGCAAATTATCGATTTACCCATTAAAACCAACTTCCGTGAAGGCTTGAGCGTAACGGAATACATTATTTCCAGCTATGGTGCTAGAAAAGGGTTGGTTGATACCGCCTTGAAAACCGCCGACTCGGGTTACCTAACCCGTCGTTTGGTGGACGTAGCCCAAGATGTTATTATTACCGAAGAAGATTGCGGCACGCATAAAGGCGTGTTGATGGAATCGATTGGTGAAGGGACTAACGTCATCGTGAACTTGGTGGATCGGATTATTTCTCGGACTGCTGCGGTGGATGTGGTTAATCCGCAAACAGGCGAAGTGATTGTATTAGCGGGTGATGTCATTACTATTCCGAATGCTGATGCGATTAAAGAAGCGGGTGTTCAATCCGTTTTGGTTCGTTCTGGCTTAACGTGCGAAACCAATTTTGGTATTTGCCAAAAATGCTATGGTTGGTCTCTAACCACCAATAAAATTGTTGATTTAGGCGAAGCTATTGGTATTATGGCGGCACAATCGATTGGTGAACCGGGTACGCAGCTAACCATGCGGACGTTCCACACGGGTGGGGTATTTAGCGGTACTAGCAACCGTGAAGTATTAAAAGCCAAGCGGGCAGGCTCAATTGTTTCTACCATTCCTGTTCGGGATTTTAGAACCCGTCATGGGGATATTGTGGATGTGGCTATTCGCGATGGTGAATTGCAAGTTAAAACGGAATCTGGTGAAATTGATACCTATGCCGTACCGTTTAACGCCACGGTGTTTAACCCGAAGGCAGGTACCAAAATTGAAGCTGGTCAAAAACTGCTCGAATTTGAATTCGGAGTGGGTCGTGGAGACGTTAACCGTTTAACGGAAAAAGCCGCCAAAGATATTACGTCGGATTTAAGTGGAAAAATTACGTTTGAAGGCTTTGATGCCGATGAAAAACGGGATAGACAAGGCAACATTTCTCGGTCTTCCAACAAAAACGGCACAATTTGGGTGCTCAATGGTGATGTTTATAACTTGCCACCGAGTTCCGAATTGAAAGTAGATGATTCTACGACTGTTTTAACGGGCGATGTGTTGGCTGAAACCTTGCTAAGCAGTGATTATGGCGGTGAAGTTCGAGTGCCTGTGGATTTAATCACAGAAACCCAAAAAGTTAACGGTGAAACCATTGAAATCATTAAAACAGGGAAAGAATTGACCATTGTTATTGCGTCTATTACGCCTTCTAATGCGGAATTCATTCAAACGAAGAAAGAATTGCTTTGGAAAGTGGAAGATGAGGCTCAAGAACTCTCTGAAACTTACATTATCAAAGTGCCCGATGGTACCGTTGTTGAAAATGGTAGTGTTTTAGCGGAATTGGTAGATGATACTTGCAGCGTTCCTACTAGCGGAGAAGTTCGCTACGAAGGCGTTGAAGTGGATGAGCAAGGTATTATCACCACAGCGGGTAAAATTCTATTTATTCCAGAAGAAATTCATCAAGTGTCTAAAGATGTTTCGTTAAAATCCCCTGGGATTGATTCGGGCATGTTTGTCAAAACAGGCACAGAATTAGTCGCTGGTATTTATGCTCGGATTGATGGTGTTGTTCAGTTCATTGAAGAAAACGACATTATTCATGAAGTAATTATTCGCCCAGGTCAAATGCACCGTGTTGATGATGTTTCTACACTGAGAGTGGTAGATGGCACCATTGTTGAAGCTGGCGAAGAAGTAGCCCCCAATATTAAAGCAACAGAACGGGCGATGGTTTCCATCAATCAGCATTTTGCTGAACCCGATGAAGATGCGTTTGATTTTGATGAAGATGCCGATGCTTCTTCGTTTGAATATGCGGATATTTTAATCCGTCCTGTTTATGAATATGATGTAGCCCCTCGTTCCGTAGCCATTGATTTTGCTTCGACTGAAGCAGCTATTCGTGTGGTGCCTGTAACCCAGTTGCAGTGCCATGATGGGGCGAAGTTGCGTCATATTGAAGGGTCTCCGTTGTTGCGTACCAGCTTGGTATTACAAATGAGCAGCCACCTTTCCAGCTTGAAAGGTCAATCTGAGTTAACCCAGTTAAGCGAAGAACAATCTGAATTGAAGTTGGTTGTGTTGGAAAACTTAACCATTCGTCATGAAGCGGCTGGCGATAGCCGCCACACTACTTCTAAAACCCAGTTGTTGGTAAAACATGGCGATTTGATTGGCAAGAATTCACCTGTGGTTAAAACCCAAGTTTTAGCTAAGCGAGATGGGATGATTTTCTTACCGAAGCAGTCTTCAAAACAAAAAGAAATTCGTCGTATTCTGTTGGTTAGCCCTGAACACCAAACGCAGTTGGCTACCAAAGCTGCTCCGTTGGTAAAAGCGGGTGATTTCATTCGGGTGGGTCAACCCATTGATAACAAAGGAACGATTTCTGATATTTCGGGGCAAGTTTCTTCTGTAGATGCCAATGCTGTGTTGTTGCACCGTGGTAGACCGTACCTAATTAGTACGGGTACGCAGTTGCAGGCAGAACATTTGGGCTTAGTTCAACAGGGCGATTTGATTGCTACCTTGATTTTTGAACGTCAAAAAACAGGGGATATCGTGCAAGGTTTGCCGAAAGTTGAAGAACTCTTAGAAGGTCGTCGGCCTAAAGATATTGCGGTTTTAGCCCCTTATAGTGGTATTGCTGAAATTACCTATGATGAAGATGTGCCTCGGTTGTTCTTGGTCGCTTCTGAACAAGGTCGTGTTGAAATTACAGTGCCTTTAGGTGCCAATATTGTGGTTGAAGATAGACAAGCTGTTAATGCAGGTCAGCAATTAACCGATGGTTCTATCAACCCGCACGATTTATTGGAAGTGTCAGGCATTGAAGCTGTTAGCCAGTTCTTAGTGGAAGAAGTTCAGCGGGTTTATCGTTCGCAAGGTGTTGAAATTGCGGATAAGCACATTGAAATTATTGTTCGCCAAATGACTCGGAAAGTTCAAATTGACGATTCGGGTGATACCTTCTTGTTGGGTGGCGAAATGGTGGATGTAAAAGTGTTGAACGAAGCCAACCGTCAAGCCGCCGAAAACGGCACTGTACCTGCCAAAGCACACCCTGTGTTGCTGGGTATTACTAAAGCCAGTTTGAATACGGAAAGTTTCATCTCTGCGGCTTCGTTCCAAGAAACCACTCGGGTTTTGACGGAAGCGGCTGTAGAAGGCAGAATGGATGTGTTGCGTGGCTTGAAGGAAAACGTCATTATTGGGCGGTTAATTCCTGCAGGTACGGGCTTCCCCAAATTCAAAGATCAGCGTAGTGAAATGTTGAGCGATGACCATGGTGCCCATAAATCTCATGCCCGCAAGCCTTCAGCTATTTTAGAAGAAATTGAAAGCATGTTTGGTTCGCCAGATATGGATAGCCTCAGTGAATTCTTGTTAGATGATAGCATGGCGGCTCTTTCCAGTTTTGGTACTCAGTTTTTAGATACTGATGCTGCACAGGGCGGAGATGATTTAGGTGATGGTTCTTTGTTGGATGATGCCGACTTAATTGGTTAATACCGTCACTGGATTTTAATCTTGAATCATACGAACCCGATAGTCTTTACGTTTGTTAGATTATTGGGTTCGTGTTTTTTCAGTTTGGAAGTTAGGTTTGCATGGGTTTTTTCTTTTGGATAGGTCAATTACTACTGTTGCTGGGTGTTGTATTCGCTTCGCCTATTTGGCTTGCCTTACTTTGGCGTGTACCCAAAACCAGAGCGGGCTTTGCGGAAAAATGGGGTTTTTGGTCTACCGCTCAGCAAGCACGGTTTCGCCAGTGGCAGGCGGAAACTCAAGCAGACCGTTCATCTAGCAAAACGATTTGGGTTCATGCTGTTTCTGTAGGTGAATTTTTAGCCATTAAGCCCTTAGTTCAACAGTTGTTAGATGCTTCGGTGGCTGTAATTGTTAGCACCACAACGTTGACGGGGCAACAACTAGCTCAAGAAGCGTTTGGCACCAAGGCATTTGTTTGCTACTTTCCGTTTGATTCAGTTTGGGCGATTGATGCGGTGATGAATCGGCTCAAGCCCGACGCTATTTTATTGACTGAAACCGAATTGTGGCCCACATTTGTTCATCGGCTAGTAGACCGCTTTAAAACGCCTATTTTCCTCATCAACGGTAGGCTTTCAGATAAATCATTCCGTCGGTATTTGTGGATAAAACAGTGGGTGATGCAGCCGTTATTACGAAGATTAGCAGGGTTGTTTATGCAATCTGAACAAGATGCTCAAAGGGTGATTGCCTTGGGGGCTAACCCTCAAGCAGTCGAAGTTTGGGGGAATTTGAAGTTGGATTTACCCGAACCGAGCGTGATGGCCCAAGTGGTGGAATCCCCCTTGAGGCAGGCGTGGTTTTTTGGGCATCAGACTGTTTCAATCCTAACTATCGCTAGTACCCATGCAGGTGAAGAACGGTTGTTTGTGGAACAGGTACTGCCTCGCTTATGGCAACAGCTACCCCATTTGAAAGTGGTTTTAGCCCCTCGGCACCCAGAACGCACGGCAGAAGTAGCCCGTTTACTTCAAGAACAGGGCGTCGTTTATCAGAAGCGGTCAACCTTAGGCGAAGCCGTGGATTCGTCTATACTAGAACCGCTTTTACTGTTGGATACGGTGGGGGAATTGAAGACGATTTTTGGCTATAGTAGTGTTGCGGTGGTGGCGGGTAGCTTTTTACCGACCTTAGGGGGACATAACATTGTAGAACCCATTGCGATGCAAACACCCACGGTTTTTGGGGCTTATATGAGCAATTTTTCAGAAATTGCAAAAGTGGTACTAGCTGCCGAAGCGGGCATTCAAGTTGCGGATGTTGATGCGTTATCCGCCGTGTTATTGCGATTGTTACAATCGCCCGAAGAGCGAACGGCTTTAGTAAAAGCGGGCAATCGGTTTTTGGCGTTAAACCAAGGTAATACAAAGCGACTAGTTGAAACGATTTTAAATCGTCTCATCAATTATTCGTTTTATACCAATTCACAGATTAAATAGCGTGTTCTTTCATCGATTGTTGTTTCAGTCTTTAGCTGGTTGGTTTGTCGGGGGGTGCCTGTTTGGGCACCCCCCAACACCCCCCGCAAATTCAGGGGCAAGCCCCTAAAAAC
>JAPLIO010000093.1 GCA_026389055.1 Candidatus Melainabacteria bacterium
GTTTTTAGGGGCTTGCCCCTGAATTTGCGGGGGGTGTTGGGGGGTGCCCAAACAGGCACCCCCCGACAAACCAACCAGCTAAAGACTGAAACAACAATCGATGAAAGAACACGCTATTTAATCTGTGAATTGGTATAAAACACTTTCATCTACAATAATTCTAGGATATTTCGCTTTTTTTGATTCTAAACGATAGGCTTCATTCAAAGCTTTACCAAACACTGTAGCCTTTTCATCAGTTCTATTAACATAGATATCGCCGATAGTTACCGCACCTCTTATTAGCACGTCATGATAGATAAGTTGCCATTGAATATTGAGTAAATCTGATAGCTCACAAAAAAATGGTGGAGCAACATTATTAGACGGACGGCATCGAACGATACAATCACTGAAGTTAATCATTTTAAACTTCGTTAGCCCTGATAAATCTTCTCCTTCTTGTTTGTTGACTTTGTAAAAAGCATCGTGAATCTTTAATATCTCTTCACAATTTTTACTTTTTATCAAGTTTTTAAATCCTAAAATATCTATAAAAGATACAAGTTGTTCCGTATACATTGGTTAAAAACCCCTTGGTGTTATACCGTTTAGTTGCCATGAAATTCGGACTAATTCCCAATAAAAAAGAAGGGGTATAACTCCTAGCTTTCGCAGATCTCACCAAAATGGTAAGCGATTCGGAAATTATACACCTTCTAACTGTTCATTATACATGATGGTGTGTTGACATACTAGAGACAAACAATAAGACCGAGTAATTTAACAAATTGGGGTTCTTAACCGTGTTTTACAATTTTCAGATGCCTATGTTTATGGTAAAGTGAAATCCATCAAGAAGAAGCCCCGCCGAAATCTGCCTTTCGCACAAGAGTTTAATAAAAAATGAGCCTTCCTACTGGTACGCCACCCACCTTAGAACAATCTATCACCCCTGCCCACCCGCCTGAAGCCAGCTCCGCCTATTCAGAACTTTGGCAAGGCGTGCTATCCATCCTTAGCCAACAACTTTCCGCCCCCAGCTTTGAAACATGGATTCGCCCCCTCGCCATCGAAAGCCTAGAAACTGAAACGCTAACCGTTACCCTGCGTGCCACGAGCGAATTCAACCGAGGCTACGTTAAAAATCACTACCAAAAAGCCCTCGAAACCGCCTTCGCCGAACTATTGCAAGGGGCTATTCAACTGCAATGGATAGTCAAAGCCCCCATCGCCCAGCCTAGTCAAAATAACGCAGTCGGGCATAGTGTGCATACATTGGCAGGGCAACAGCATCAATCAACCGCCCATCAAGCCATGGAAGCCCGCTATAACCAAGGATGGCAAGCCACAACGGCTGACCAACAAGCCGACCAACTCATCGCCTTGGAAGATTTAGCCAATCCGCAAGCAGGCAAGCCCGCCGTGTGGACGCCTCGGATGCAACAGGGGCATTTAAACCCTCGGTATACGTTTGAGCAATTGGTGGTAGGGCCTTATAATCGGTTTTGCCACGCTGCCGCCATGGCAATTGCTGAACAACCCGCCATTGCGTACAATCCGTTTTTTGTGCATGGAAGCGTTGGGTTGGGGAAAACCCACTTGGTGCAAGCCATTGGGCATTATGTGTTGCGTCATCATCCTCGTTTAACTGTGAAATATGTAACCACCGAAGAATTTACGAACGATTTAATTCAAGCCATCGCCACCAAAAAGATGGATCCGTTTCGGGAGCGGTATCGGAAAATTGACGTGCTGATGATTGATGATATTCAATTTTTGGAAGGCAAAGACAAAACCCAAGAAGAGATGTTCCACACCTTCAACGCCTTGCATTCGGCAGGGAAGCAGATTATTCTAACCAGCGACCGTCCGCCAAAAGCTTTGGCTCGGTTGGAAGAGCGGTTGATTAGCCGATTTGAATGGGGTTTGATTGCCGATGTGCAAACGCCCGACGCGGAAACTCGTATCGCTATTTTGCGGAAAAAAGCGGAACGTGAAGGCTTGACGCTTCGCTTTCATATGGAACCCGAAGTGCTTCGCTATTTGGCGGAAACCTTCCCGCATAACATTCGAGAATTAGAGGGGGCGTTTAACAAGCTTTCTGCTAAGTGTATGCTGGAAGATGCGTCGTTTTCAATGGAGACGGCTCAAGCGTTGTTTGGCTACACTGCTAGAGAAGTGCAGTTGAGTGAAATAATGGTGCTGGAAGCTGTGGCAAAATACTTTAATGTTTGCCCGAAAGCGTTGCAGGGAGGCAATAGGGCGAAGGAATTAGCACACGCAAGGCAGGTTTGCATTTATGTGATGCGAGAGCTATTACAGTTGAGTTTTCCGAAGATTGGGCATTTTTTGGGCGACCGTAAGCATACGACGATTTTGTATGGTTATGAAAAAATGAAGGAACAACTGGCGGGGAATGTTATTTTACGCAAGCAGTTGGAAGATTTAACCCAAAAAGTGAAAAATAGTTGCTACTAACACCAAAAAGAGGTTTTTGTGTTTTTATCCTTATAACGTCTCACTGTGTTTGCAGGCTTCACCACAAGGATTGATAAAATAATGCGTCAGCAACCGCTTTCTAGCATCAATGAAACCACGGGCTATGTACTTTCCCCGACCCCTTCTTCTATTAAGCAGGGGGATTTACCAACAATAGATTCAGAAAAACAGCTTGTCTTACCCCCTGCCCAAGACGATGCCTTTCATACCAATTGACAGAATAAATAGCGTATAATAGAGGGGTGTTATTGTTTGTTTGAAAGAAGCTAATCATGATTACCCCAGAAGACGTACTCGCCTTTGA
>JAPLIO010000142.1 GCA_026389055.1 Candidatus Melainabacteria bacterium
CGTTGTTTTTTTGTTCCGTAGCGGTCTCTACGGCGTCAGTATCAACAGTTGGGAAAAAAGTATTGTTAGAATAAGTCATCATCATCACGGTGATTGTTTCTCCACGGAAGGTAAAAAATCCTGCAAACGGTTAAACTCAGAAAAACAGGAAAACTTTGTTGTAAAATGGCAAAAACCATTAAAAAACAGAGCAACAAAGCGTGTTAACGAATTACTATTTGCCTAAAGGATTCTAAAATAAACTTCTTCAAGTAAGCGTAAATTAAAATTATCTTACTATATCAAACGGCTTGAAAAATTAAAGCACATTTTATTTCATACGGATGATTATAGTGCAAATACACAAAAAAGAAACCCTCTGCTAGGTAAACTATTACTTTTTCTTTATAATGAAGAGAGTATTTAACGTTTCATTATTTTTCTTAGAAAGCCTTTTCGCCTTATGATGATGACTACCCAGCCTGCCACAACCGAAGTTTCTCCCGCTATTTCTTCGGCGTTTGAACCAAAAATTATTGAAACCAAGTGGTACCAATTTTGGGAAACGCAAGGGTTATTTAAGCCAGAAGTAGCCCTTCAAGCCCATTGGGAAGCGAAAAACCAGCCAGTACCAACCCAGCCTGAAACTTACAGCATTGTCATTCCGCCCCCCAACGTAACGGGTACGTTGCACATGGGGCATGCGTTGGATAATACCATCCAAGATATTTTTATTCGGTATCATCGGATGTTGGGGCATGAAACCCTGTGGATGCCGGGGACAGACCATGCAGGCATCGCTACGCAAGCCGTTGTGGAACGCAAATTACTATCAGGCGAAATTGAAGGCTACCCCATGGGAACCACTCGGGTTTCTGTGGGGAAGCCGCAATTTTTAGAGCTCGTTTGGGCGTGGTCTAAGCAGTGCCAAGAAAGTATTTTCGGGCAGTTTCGTAGGCTTGGTATTTCGCCAGATTGGAGCAGGCAACGCTTCACGTTGGATGCGGGGCTTTCCGCTGCCGTTCAAAAAACGTTTGTGGATTTATACAACCAAGGTTTGATTTACAGAGGCACTTACATTGTGAATTGGGACCCTGGCAGTGAATCTGCCATTTCAGATATTGAAACGGAATACTTTGAAGAAGAAGGGCATTTATGGCATATTGCTTACCCTTTAGCAACTTCTGGAGCTTCTGGCGAAGGAGAAATTGTGGTGGCTACCACTCGCCCTGAAACCCTCTATGGCGATGTCGCCGTGGCGGTTAACCCGAATGACTCAAAGCTTTCTCAATACGTCGGACAACAAGTGATAGTACCGCTTACTGGTAGAACCGTTCCTGTTATTGCCGATGAAGCCGTTGAGCTAGATTTTGGCACAGGTGCGTTGAAAATAACCCCCTCCCATGACCCGAACGATTATGCCATTGGGCAACGCCACGGCTTGCCTCAGTTGTTAATTTTCAACACCAAGGCGGAACTGCTCCCCTTAGAAGGTATTCCTCAAGCGTTACATGGCGTAGGGCGATGGGAAGCAAGAAAACAAACCGAAGCCTTGTTGGTTGAATTGGGTCTGTTGAGAGATAAAAAAGCCCATACCCATCGGGTAGGTAAAGCTCAACGTAGTGGTGAAGTGATTGAACCATTGCTTTCGCAACAGTGGTTTGTGAAAACCAAACCGTTGGCTGAAACGTGCTTGAAAGCCTTAGAAGCTGGCGAACTTTCGTTTGCCCCTGAACGCTGGACGAAAGATTACTTACGCTGGATGACCAACATTCAAGATTGGTGTATTTCTCGCCAATTATGGTGGGGGCATCAAATTCCTGCTTGGTATCATCAAACCACAGGCGAACTGTATGTTGGCACCCAAGCCCCCGCTGGGGAAGAGTGGGTGCAAGACCCTGACGTGTTGGATACGTGGTTTTCATCGGGGTTATGGCCGTTTTCCACCATGGGCTGGCCTGATTTAGAAGCCGCAGATTTTAAAAAATTCTACCCCACTAGTTTGCTAGTTACGGGCTTTGATATCATCTTCTTTTGGGTGGCACGGATGACCATGTTCGGGCATCAGCTAACCGAACAATCGCCGTTTGAAAAGGTGTACATTCACGGCTTGGTTCGGGATGAAAAAGGGCAGAAAATGAGCAAATCCAAGGGCAACACCGTTGACCCTGTCGAACTGATTGAAACGCTCGGGTGCGATGGCTTTCGGTTTGGTTTGACCAGCCTGATTACTTATGGCGGGCAAGATATTAAATTAGCTAAAGAAAAACTGGAACAAGGCAAATTGTTTGCCAACAAATTGTGGAATGCCTCTCGGTTCGTGATGATGAATTTGGATTCTGGCACCATTGCCCCGCAGATAGAGGAAGCTCTCTTAGCCCCGATGGATAGCTGGATTTTAAGCCGATATGAACACACGGTGGCGGAAGCTAACAGGTTGTTGAAAGAACAGCGTTTGGGCGAATATGCTCAGCTATTGCTGGAATTTTCTTGGTATCAGTTTTGCGATTGGTATGTGGAATACGCCAAGCACCCCATGCGGAGCGGTAACCCAGCGGTGGAAGCTAATACTCGGCGGGTATTGCTAACGGTTTTAGAAGGCTTGTTGAAGTTATTACACCCCATGATGCCTTACATTACGGAAGAATTGTGGCAACGCTTGCCTGAAAAACAGGGCATTAGTATTTCTATTGCGGCATTTCCTTTGGTAGAAACCGCTCGGTTTTATAACCCAGCGTTGGAAACGGAAATTGCTTATTTGTTAGATGTGGTTCGGGGTTTGCGGAATGTTCGTCAGCAGTATAATGTGCCGCCTTCTAAGCCCGTGGTGGTTTTGGCTGAAACCAAGGATGGGGCTGAAAAATCATCCTTGGAACGCAACCAAGTGGCGTTGCGTCATTTCATCCCGATGGAAAGTTTGCAGATTGCGACCACTTTAACGGGTGTGCCTGAGGCTGTGGCTTCTAATGTGGTAGGGCAAACTCGTTTGTTAGTTTCCTTGGAAGGTTTGGTGGATGTTGCCCAAGAACGCCAGCGGTTGACCAAAAAACGTGAAACCTTGCTAAAAGACCAACAAAAATTGGCGGGCATGATGAGCAATGAAGGCTTTTTAGCCAAAGCCCCCCCTGCCGTGTTGCAGAAGAATCGGGAGCTTTTGGCGGAATTAGAGCATCAGCTAGCGTTATTGGAAGATCAACTGGCTGCGTTGTAATACCCGTCCAATCAATTAAATAGCGTAAAATCTTGATTCGGGCGACCACGAGGGTCTCCCCTACAGAGAAAAAAGCAATTAACTTTGCCAAAGCGTCTTTCTCTACTGAGATTTGTTGGTTTTGTCCTGCTTCGGGCGATATAATCGTTTCTTCTACGCCCAACTGCCTCAGGTCTTCAATGCGTGGTAGTGTTTTGCCCAATGCCAACAACGCATGCGGATGCACATCGGCAACCCACTGCTTTACCGTGGTTTCAAGCTGCTGTAACGGCAGTTTTTCACCACTAACCAGTGGGGAATTCGGGCGAACGCCATGCGTTAAGCTGGTTTTCCAGTAATCCGCATCCGTCGGTTTGGTTTTGCTGGCACTGTGAATGGGGTTTCCGTGCATCGTAATACCATCATCTAAACTGAAGCCTTCAATGGCTAAATTATTGGCTTGTGAACCAAACGGAATTTCCAGCTGGGGCATGCCATCAAACCCTTCGGTGTAATGAAGGGTAATAGGGTCTGGCAAGCCCGTTACGTTGAGCGTTTCTGAAACACTGGGTGGACGAAATGTGGGGTTATCAATTTGCAAGGTAGGATGAGCCATGCGGTAGTAGGGTGGTAAATTGTCTGCTTCTCTAACCGTATTGGTGGCTTCAAATGGGGCGAATCCTTGGTGATTATCTCGGTCAAACACATAGGTATTACCATCGGTTGCTTCTAGGTGCAACGTGGTGCTTTTTTCGCCTACAGGGCTTTGTTGAACGGTCATTGTTTTAACAGCAGACCCTTTATTCTCAAACACATCTAGCCCGATAGGGGTTTCAATCTTAACCACTTTAGCATCTGAAGCAGATTGCTGTGCGTTAGCTGTAGGGATACTTTTGGCGTCTATTCTGTTAGGTTTTGTTACTTGATTGCTATTGATAGAAACGGGGATTAAGCCCGCTGGCATTATACTTGTCATCATCTTTGGGGGTGTTTTCCTTTTACTGTTCTAAAAGCGGATTAACGGTTTCGGTGGCGGCTGGTTTGTTTTCTACATTTACATCTTTTACAATGGCTTGTAGCTTGCTTTGTACTTCTTCTACTAATTGAAAATACTTGTTAGCCGTTTCCGCTTCTTGCTTGGTGCTTACCGTGCAGATGGGTGTATCAATGGCTACAATCGCCATTTGGTTGTTATCAATTTTGTTTATTTGTTGCAAGCGAATAAAACCCTGTAATTTATTTTTGTGCCCTCTAATTAAGACCCATTCTCCGTTTGAATTTCGTACCAACCAGTAGGAACGACCATCGCAGTTGCGTTTCGTTAATGAGGAGTTTTTTTAGGGGCTTGGGTGATAGACGCTTGATACTGCAAAAAATTCACCAGTGAATCAATTTGGTCTTCCGAAAGAGGCCCCCCATGGGCTTGCTTACTAAAAGGTGGCATTGCGGGGTTCATAGCAGCCCCATTGGCAATAATTCCCCTAACATACGCTAGCGTTTCTGGCTTATGCCACGCCAACTTCAACAAACTAGGGGCAACCCCCCCCTTACCATCAACGCCATGGCACATACCACAATCAGCAATAAACAGTTCCTGCCCTGTTTTACCGACCCCTTTATCTACATGGCAAGTTTTACAGGTACCTTTAAACAAGGCTAATCTATCCGCTACTTTTAGCATGCCTGAATGCGTTTTTTGCTTTTCAGTAGGGTGTACCTGCCCAATGAGCTTAATTGAAAACCGAGGGCGAATAGGGTCATTACTATCAATATCAATGGTTTTTTGAATAGGCCCGAGCTTGAGCCTTGTATCCATTTCAACGTGTAATGTAGTGGAAGCCCCTGCTTTTAGTACCATAGTTTTTAATTTGGCAATGGTACAACCACAGGAGGTAGAAACTTTTTTAATGGTTAACAATTTGCCACCGTGGTTGCTGATAGGTAGGGTCGCTCCGACATGCTCTTCCATGGGAATTAGCCCTAAATCTACCGTGGTAGAAGGCGTTGTTAGTTTGGGTGGGCTGTAGGCATCTATCAAAACAGGGGCTAGGGTGGGTTGCCATTTAAATAATAGCAATAAGCCACAAAGCGTAACAACCAGTAGGGCAAGAAGCACTAAGCTAACAGAAGAAGAACGTTTCAACGTAACAGGGGCTTTCTATCAGGATGATTTTGTATCTTATACCATTTTCATAGAAAAACCCAAAAAAAGCTAGTACTACCCATCATACCTAAAATTAAACGTTGAATTTTTTACGCTTCCTAACTAAATGGCGAAACACGCATTATTGCTAGTTTTGTTAGGATTGATAGCTTCAAACCATAGGCAGTTGGAGATAGGCTGGTGCGAGTGATTGCAAGGCAATCAACAAATCCCCCTCCCCCATTAAGCCTTAGCCCGAAGCAATAACCTAACTGATTCATCAAACAAAACGTCAGGTGGCAAGGCTAATACCAGTTCAAAGATTAAATAGCGTAAATTTTTTCTGTGTAGGGGTGCGATTTATCGCATCCGTTTGGGGATTGTGGGGCGGACGTGATAAATCACGCCCCTACATTAAATACGCTATTTAATCTTTGAATTGGTATAAGGCGAAAAAGAAGGTTGTAATCTTTCGTGTTTTTGATACCCTTGTAAGCATAAGCAAGGATGCAACCCTCGTTTTACCGAGGCAACTCCCCCTGCTTTCACTCGTTATTGTTCGTGTTGTGTTCATATCGCTTGGTTGCCAAAAATGGCTAAAACCAGTGGTATTTGCAACAAAATCGGGGAATCCCCCCGTCAAAAAAGGAGCCTGTTACTTTGTCTTTTGTTCACACACCCGTTTTAGAACCTGCCCAACAGCAAGCCCTCGCCGCTGATTTTGCCTCGTTACTTGAAAAAAGTTTTCACTCAGAAATAACCATTGGCTCACTATCTGTAGGCGAAATTATCAAGGTTGATAAGGAAAGTTTGCTCATTGATATTAGTGGCAAATACGAAGGTGTGGTGCCTATGAAAGAAGTGCCTGATTGCGATACAGCTGAACAGCTCAACCAGTTGTTTCAAGCTGGGCAACGGATGGATTTCTTCGTGGTGAAAGATAATGAAGAACACGCACATTATTTGTTAAGTTTACGTCGGGTTAGTTTCGTCAAAAATTGGGAAACGCTCCAACAACACAAAGAAAAACAAGAAAATATTACTGCTACTTTGTTGGGCTTAACCAAAGGCGGCATGTTGGCTTCTGTATTGAATATTAAAGGCTTTATTCCAGCCAGCCAATTACGCGGTAGCAAACCCATTGAAGAAATGGTAGGCGAAACCCTCCCTGTGAAGGTGCTTGAAGTCGATAGACATCGCAACAAGCTAATTCTAAGCCATAGAATGGCCGTATTTGAACAAAAAGCCCAGTTACGTGCTGAAACCCTTAAAACCTTGGCGGAAGATACCACTGTTACAGGCGAAGTGGTTAAAATTACCGATTTCGGGGCGTTTATTGATATTAACGGCGTGGATGGGTTATTACCGCTTTCTGAAATTACGTGGCAACGCATTAAGCACCCATCAGATGTGTTAGCCTTAGGCGATGTGCTAAGCGTAACCGTGCTAACCATTGACCATGAACGCCAACGCATTAGTTTAAGCCTAAAACGCATGCAACCAGACCCTTGGAGCCTTGTTGCCGTTGAATTCACACCCAAGCAACGTATTGAAGCTGTGGTTTCTAAACAGTTGGTTTCAGGCGTGTTGGTTGAATTAATGCCCGGTGTTGAAGCGTTCTGCCCTTACGCCCAGCATGGCAGAATTTTTGAAATAGGTACCAGCTACCCGTTTGAAGTGCTTTCTATTGCCCCTAGTGATAGACGGGTAACATTGGCGTATCGCCCTGTAGTGGTGGCTTCTGTTGAAGTAGTAGCAGAAGAACCTGAATTGGTAGCGGTTTAAAACCCTCAATTTTCCCAATAAAACGGAGGGTGATAAACCCTCCGTTTTTAATGCCCTAAGAAGACAAACTATGCCCCCCTGTCATCCGCTTGATGTTGCAAAACAAACCTTGGCTGAAAAGTTACCTGCTCTTTCAGTGGAACAACGCCAAGCGGAAGTTCGGTTGCTGGTGGAAGCCGTTTTTCAACTGCCCTATAGTGCCTTACTAACAAAATCGGCTGATTTCTTCACGACAGAAGCCTTCCAACCCGCTTGGCAACAGCTTCACACCCTGTTAGAAGACCGAACCATCCACCGAACGCCACTGCAATATTTGTTAAAACAAGCGTGGTTTTTAGGCAGACCGTTCTTCGTTTCGCCAGCGGTGTTAATTCCTCGACCTGAAACGGAATTGTTAGTAGAAGCGGCGTTAGGGCTAATAACCCCATCAGCAAAAGCAGAGGCTCCATTTCGTTGGGCGGATGTAGGTACAGGTAGCGGTTGTTTAGCTATTTCATTGGCTTTAGCCCTGCAAGAACACTACCCCAGTGTTCAATTTACAGGCATCGCAACGGATATTTCAACCGAAGCACTGCAAGTTGCCCAGCACAATGCGGATGAACTAAAGGTGGCTTCTCAAGCGATTGCGTTTTTGTTGGCGGATGTGTTGACTCCGCTAGATACTAGCGAAAAACCGCCAGTAGGCTTGGATTTAATTTTAAGTAATCCGCCTTATATTAGCCCGATTTTAGCCCCAACCTTAGCCCCTGAGGTGTTGAAACATGAACCTGCTGGGGCGTTGTTTTCGGGCGATTGTGGCTTTGAAGTGGTACGGAAACTCATCATTCAAGCCAGTATCGCCTTAAAGCCTGATGGGTTTTTATTGATTGAAGTGGGCAGTGGCATGGCGAAAACAGTTGCAGATTGGGCGGTTACGCAGGCATCATTCACCGTGCTTTCCGTTTGGAGCGATTACGCTGGACACGAACGCTTTTTAACCCTCCAACGCAAGGGGTAGCATAAAGTTTAGTTTACTCACACGCAACGACCCAATTGCCTATGGTTTGAAGCTAAAAAATGTCGTCAGAGGTTAAGGTTAATGGCACAAAAAACTTGAAATATGGTTTTAATGCTTATATACTCATTAACACTAAGATGAGTAATAGAAAGTATATATTTTAGGTGTTTAAATAAGGAGGATATTCTCATGGGTTTTGGTGACATCGGTAAATGTGTATCTCATTGGGGTAGTAAAGCTCAGGGTTTGTTGAGTAAAAATGGGGCAAAATCTGTTATTAAGGGGGGGGGAGCCACCGAGTTAGCAAAATTTGAACAAAGTATTTCTACTGTTTTAAAAAACGGAGAGGCATCAGTAGTCGATATAGGGCTAAAATCTCGTTCGTCTGCAATAGAGGGCTTTGAAAAAATGACTCCCCCTCAAAAGGTTCCTTCTCTTGGTATAGCACCTGATGGTGTTCCATTGCCTTCTACACAAAGTACTCCAATAAACCTTGACTTGACATTATAGTGTAGTATTTTGAATAATTTATGGTCTTTTTTTATAGGGGAACGGATTGCATCCGCCTATTTGAAGGTTATAGTAGCGTAAGAATTGAAACCAACCAGTAGGAACGACCATTGCATTTGCTCTGCAGCTGCCGATGCGTTCCGTCCACCGAAGGGGCAAAAAGAACATCCCCTCGTCCATGCCCTTATGGCATAGAGGGGTGGCTTTTTGGGGGTCTTTAGGGGCTTGCCCCTGAATTCGTGGGGGATTGTTAAGGGGGTCTGCTAGAAGCAGAGTGATTGCAGGGCAATCAACGAACAAGAACCCCCTTAACGCCCACCAGCTAAAGGCTGAAACAACAATCGATGAAAGAACACGATAGTTAATCGTTTAATTGGTACTAAATACTAAACAACCGACCTATTATCCACTGCAGGCAGTTTTGCCAACAACCCTACTAAGGGCTCAACAAAGGTCATTGCTTCGACTGGCGTTGGGGGTACCATCGGTAACCGCATATCAGGATGCATCATCCCCTGCCTTGCCAATACGGCTTTAACAATAATCGGATTCGTCAACTTAAACAACCCCTGCACAATGGGAAACAATGCCGTATGCGTCCGCAACGCATCCGCCAATTGCCCCGCCTTAAATTGCCGAATCATCAACCGAAGCGAACCCGCCGCCACATTGCCTAGCACACTAACCGTACCCACTGCCCCTATAGCCAACATGGGCAAGGTTAAAGAATCATCGCCACACCAAATATGGAACGTTTCAGGTAACAGTCCCCGAATTTGCGAAACAGCGTCCATATCAGGCGAAGACTGCTTCACGCCTAAAATTTGGGTAGGATGCAGTGCGTGAAGTTCCGCCATGGTTTCGGCCGTCATCGCTACGCCCGTTCGCCCAGGAATGTTATAAATAACAATCGGCGTAGAACCAGCAGCTTCAACGCACGCCGAAAAATGAGCCAACATACCCGCTTGTGAAGGCTTATTATAATAAGGCACCACCACCAAAAGAGAATCTGGCTGAACTTGGGCTAGCGTTTGCTGAATTTCTTCCACCACTTTGTGAGTCGCATTGCCCGAAATGCCCGCCATCAAATGGACGGGACTTTTTGACGATTTTGCCACTTCAAGGGCGATTTTAAGTGGCTGAATTTTTTCTTCGAAGCTTAACGTAGGCGTTTCCCCTGTGGTGCCGTTAATTAACAACCCATCAGACCCATCTGCGACCAATTTACGAAGCAATCGGTCAAAAGCCACGGCATCAACTTGCTTACCCCCCACTTCAAATGGCGTAACGCACGCCGTTAATAGTTCAGGCAAATACAGGGTTGAAATGGGAGGGTCGTTAGAGGTAGCCATTATAAATCTCTTTTTTAAAAATAGAAGGGTAACACCACTAATTAGTGTATCGTAAAAGCAGAACTACACGCAAGCCGAAGTTGGTACCCGCACCAAGTCTAACCTGTGCAACGCTTCCGCCAACCGAACGGCATTGAGTGCCGCCCCAATTCGCAAGTTATCTGAAACCACCCAAAAATTCAAGCCCGTTTCAGGGTTAGAGGTATCTTTGCGTAAGCGTGAAACGTAAACAGGGTCGGTACCCGCCGTTTCCCGAGGCGTAAAATAGCCTTCATGGGTATTGGCTATTACCACATCCGCCGTTTCGGCTAATAATTGAGTGGCAGTTTCAAGGCTTAATGGGCGGTCTAAATCGACTGTTACACTTTCGCTATGCCCCACCAAAACAGGCACCCGAACAGCCGTAGCCGTAATTTGCAAATTCGGCAAGTTGAGGATTTTCTTCGTTTCGTGAATTAACTTTAGTTCTTCTTTGGTGTAACCTGCTTCCACGCCTTCGGTAGCAAACACATCAATTTGCGGAATTAAATTAAACGCAATAGGGCGGGCAAACTTGGTGCGTGCATACTGGCTAGGGGCAAATTTATCTGATTGCCCTGCCACTTTACCGTTAGTAAAATCATGCTCTGCTTCGTTACGCAATTCATCTAAGCCTTCTTTGCCCGCCCCACTAACGGATTGATAGGTGGAAACAATGACTCTGCTTAAGCCTGCGGCGTCTCTCAACGTTTTGAGGACAGGCATCAGTTGAGCCGTTGAACAATTGGGGTTGGCGATAATCCCTTGATGCCCCACGAGGGCTTCTTCGTTCACGCCGCCCACCACGAGGGGGACGTTGGCGTGCATGCGGAAGTGGGAGGTGTTATCAATGCAGACAGCTCCGCGTTTGACGGCTTCAGGCACGAGGGCGGCGGAAATGCTACCGCCAGCCGAAGCTAGCAC
>JAPLIO010000128.1 GCA_026389055.1 Candidatus Melainabacteria bacterium
AACAGCTCAATAATCGCTCGGCACAAATCAGGGTGGAGGTGGGCTTCTAGCTCATCTGCCAATAAAACCGCCCCTGTTTCCAACACATGAACAATCGTGGGCATGATGAGCAAAAATTGCTTCGTCCCCTGAGATTGGTTTCGGAAAGGGAGTCGTTTCTTTTGTCCTTTTATTTTAAAGGTTAAAAAATAGACAGTTTCTGCTCCATC
This sequence comes from Candidatus Melainabacteria bacterium, assembly GCA_026389055.1. Lineage (GTDB taxonomy): Bacteria > Cyanobacteriota > Vampirovibrionia > Vampirovibrionales > JAJTHC01 > JACEUU01. The sequence continues at coordinate 210 of JAPLIO010000128.1, forward strand.
ATTTTTGCTTTCCACTTTTATATTGGAGATGTTAAAATCTGCTTTTTCAAGTAGCTTTTCAAGTTTTGTTTTTTGTACAGGGTCTAATAATGCTTGTATTAGTGGGTAATGGTTCGTATCTCTAAGCCAAAACCAGCCTCTTTTGTCAGGTTGCGATTTTTCTAAAATTTCGTTTAAATAATAGTAGTTTCTGTAAAATACATAATAGGGATAGCCTTTGAATAAAGTTTTAACAAAAGAATTAAAATTTATGACAGGTGTATTTACTAAGTCTAAATTATAAGGCAACGACTTTTCCATGTTGACTTGCCGAGACAAAGGAGCAGTTTTTTTTGATGACTCTGAATAGGTACAACTACCTAAAAAACAAGTAGAAATCTCAACCACAGAATCGTCAAGAAAAGCCCCTTCTCTAGTAATTGCTATTTGATGCAGAGCATTACTGCTAGGCTTTTTATTAAAAAAGAAAGTTTCATCCGAAATCGGTGTAAAGTCTTTTTGTTGATTAGTCAATTCTGTTGTGTCAACCAATGCTTCAATCAAACTGCTTTTGCCCGATGCATTCGCTCCGTAGATGGCGACAGACGGCAAAAGCAACAACTCTTTTTCTTTTCCTTGTTCATCTTCATCTTTGTACATCAAGCCTGTGCGGATGAGGTTTTCATCCAAGCTGGTAATATCAGGGTCGGGTCGCATATCCAACGTCTGTTTTTCCGCAAAGCACTTAAAATTTTCCACACTAAATTCAATTAACATCACACAAAGGCACTCCATTCAGGTAAAACTAGCTATACCTAGTATTCTAAGGCGTTAGGCGGGGGAGGTCAAGGTAACCCCGCCTAACACCAAAATCTAGCTGAAGCCATTGGCTTTTTATGGTAAACTAGCCTCAATCAATAATGAACGCTGTTTTGTTTCAATGAATAAAGGTCAATGCCCATGAACACCGCCATCGCCACACCAGAAACCACCACTACCCTGCTACAACAACTACAAACCACCTATAACCAGCCGTTTTTAGATCTCCTCTTCCAAGCCCAACAGGTGCATCGGCAACATCATCCGCAAAACGTCATTCAATTGGCGACTTTGGCAAACATCAAAAGCGGCAACTGCCCCGAAGATTGCAAGTACTGCCCGCAATCTTCCCGCTACAACACAGGTGTGGATACATGGGATTTACCCACCGTAGAAGAAATTAAAACCCAAGTGCAAACCGCCAAAGCCAATGGCTCTAGCCGTTTTTGCATGGGGGCGGCATGGCGAACCCCTCCCAGTGAAACGCATTTTCAGCAGGTGATTGAACTAGTCAAAACCGTCAAAGCGGAAGGCGTAGAAGCTTGTGTAACCTTGGGGATGATTAACCCAGACCAAGCCCATCGGTTGAAAGAAGCGGGCTTGACGGCGTATAATCACAATTTAGATACATCGCCCCAGTATTACCCTAAAGTGATTAGTACTCGCACTTATGATGATAGACTGAACACGTTAAAAGCGGTGGGCGATGCGGGCTTGCAGGTTTGTTGTGGCGGTATTTTGGGCATGGGCGAAACGCTTAACCATCGGTTGGAATTGCTGGAAGCCCTGTTGCAGTTGGAGCATTTACCTGAAAGTGTGCCGATTAATTGCCTTGTGCCAGTGGCGGGTACGCCGATGGCGGAAAATGAGCCTGTCGACCCGATTGAGCTGGTGCGGCTGATTGCCACCACTCGCATTCATTTGCCCAAGGCGAAGGTTCGGCTTTCTGCGGGGCGATTGAGCTTGAGCGAAGAAGGGCAGGCGTTGTGCTTTGCAGCTGGGGCGAATTCCATTTTTTCGGGCGATACGTTGCTAACCACCCCCAACCCTGAAGCCAATACCGATGCTAAATTATTCGCCAAGCTAGGGCTAACCCCTACCGAACCCGTCTTAGTGCATGGGGTATAATCAACCTACAAAATAACTAGTTACTTTTAACAATAACCATGAGCTTTCCTACTATGAGCAACGCTGAACAATCCATAACGCCTAAAATCCTCGTCGTTGGGCAAGGGGCTAGAGAACACGCCCTACTACACGCATTAAGCCAAAGCCCCCAACACCCCCAATTATTTATTGCCCCTGGTAATGCAGGGTGCGAAACACTAGCAACCCTCGTGCCGATTTCTGCAACCGATGTACCTGCTTTGGTAGATTTTGCCGTTTCGCAAGGCGTTACCTTTGTGGTGGTAGGCCCTGAAGCCCCACTCAGCCTAGGCTTGGTAGATGCCTTGGCGGAAAAAGGCATTCCCGCATTCGGGCCTTCCCAAGCGTGTGCCACGTTGGAAAGTAGCAAATTTTTCGCCAAGCAGTGTATGGCTCAAGCGGGCGTGCCGACTGCTCATTATGCCTACTGTCAAACCCAAGCCGAAGGCTTTACCGCCTTAGAAGCCATTGGCAAACCGCCTTATGTGGTAAAAGAAGATGGCTTGGCAGCGGGCAAAGGCGTAACCATTGCTAGCACGTTAGATGAAGCAAAAAAAGCAGTTGAACACGCCGTGGAAAAGGCAATGCCTGTGGTGATAGAATCGTTTTTAGAAGGCGTTGAATTGAGCTTGTTTGCTATTTGTGATGGGCTTCATGCCGTGCCATTGCCCCCTGCTCAAGATTTTAAACGGGTGGGCGATGAGGATACAGGGCTGAACACGGGTGGTATGGGTGCTTATAGCCCTGTTTACTTTGCAGATGAAGCCTTAGTTTCTGCCGTACAAACCAAGGTGCTAGTGCCCATGCTAAAAACCATGGCGGAACGAGGCACACCGTTTCATGGCTTGCTTTATGTGGGGCTTATGGTGCATCCGCACAAGCCTGAAAGCTTGAATGTGGTTGAATTTAACGTGCGTTTTGGCGACCCTGAAACCCAAGTGGTTTTACCACTATTAACGGCTGAAAACGTGGATGTTTTGGCGTTGTTGCAGGCTTCGGCTACAACGGGTGCGTTGGCAACTTTATTTCCGCAGTGGGTGGCTTCGGGGTATACCCCTTCGCAGTTACCGTGGTTTTGTGAACGAAGTAACCAAGCCCGTCCTTCGGCGGTTACGGTGGTTTTGGCTAGCCAAGGGTATCCAGAAGCTTATTCAACGGGTAACCCCATTGTGTTACCTCAATTTGATACGTTAGAACAGGGTGTGATGATTTACCATGCAGGTACGCAAAAATCTGCTGATGGGGCGGGGTTGCTTTCGGCTGGGGGACGGGTGCTTTCGGTTACGGCGTTGGCGGAAAACTTACCGCAGGCTAGGCGGAAGGCTTATCAGGCGATTGAAGCCGTTGATTTCCCCACAGGGTTTAATCGGTCAGATATTGCGTTGAAGGCTTGCCAATTTTAGAAGCTTCTAGCGTGTTTTGTCATTCCGAGCGTAGCCGAGGAATCTCCTTACCGTCTAGGGAGATTTTTCGACAAGCTCAAAATGACGACGACTTTAATCTGTGAATGGGTATACCCTTGATTGTTGTCCTCGTAATCATGTCAGTACAGAATAAAAGGACAGGGGCAAATAAACATGAATATGAGCCCAAAAATCTATTTTTGCAACAGATGTTAAAGGCTAAAAGGCTTTACTGGCAATGCTTTCCGCTAATTTTAGGGCTTTCTGCAAGCCTTACTTTGAAAACTGTCCCTTTATTCTGTACAAACATGATTATCGGGACAAAAATAGCGTAAGCTTCTGTTTTCATCCCAGTTTCAACTAGGCATAACATTACCCACTAGCAAAAAATCCGATGAGAAAACACGCTATTTAAACGTTCAATGAGTACACATTACAAAAAAAAGAGTTTTTCTACCTGAAGATAGAAAAACTCTTTTTTAAAAATAGTAACAGAACCCTAGTTCCAGTAAGCGTTAGAAAGCGTTAAGCCTTCAGCTTGCTGAGCAGAAGCAGGGCGTTCTGCGGCAATGGCTACATTGTTAGGGGTGAAAATAAACACACCATCACCAATGCGTTGCTGATGCCCTTCAATAGCGTGGGTTGCCCCAGCCAAGAAATCTACCACACGTTGAGATTGGGTGGTATCCAACAAGTGCAAATTCAAAATAACCGCTTTACGGCTTTTTAAATGGTGTACAATTTCCAAGGCTTCTTCAAACTTGCTAGGTTCAATCACAACTACTTGGGCGAATGAGGCGTTATTTGGATGGTTTAACACTTTTAAATTCCGTTGATTGACAGGGGCTTGATGTGCTTCCGTAGCGGCGTGGTGCTGTACGTGATGAGAACCACCACCGTGTGTACCAGTTGCTTGGGTATACAATTCATCTTCCATCAACTCATCTTCATCTTCAAATTGCTCACCAGTTACCCAGTTTTTTAATTTTGAAACGATGCTCATCATGGGTCTGCAAAACCTCCAGTTACGTCAATCATGTGTAAAAAAACGATGTGTGGGCTTTTCGGGTTGTTTACAACAACACTTCATTCCTACGAAAAAATAATCACCCCTCGTTCTTAACTCTTTCTACAGGTGCAGTGAAAAGAAAGATTAAGGAATTCTTATCATTATCATACAAGAAGGGTAAAGTTATGTAAACAACTTATTACCTATGCGAACTATTGTAGCACCATGCAATAACGCTTGGCTATAGTCTTGCGTCATCCCCATGGATGAATTATTAAACTTTTTAGCTAATTTTTTTTCTAATTGTTCCTTCAACTTAGTCAACCCAGCAAAAACGACGGCTTGTTCCGCTTCGGTTGCCTCTTTCGGAGCCATTGTCATAAAGCCACAAACCTTGATGGAGTCAATGCTTTCAGCTTTTTTCAGAACAGCTGCTACGGCATCGGGTTCAAACCCATTTTTACTGGCTTCCCCTGACATATTCACTTGCAACAACACCGCTTGTTGAATAGTCAAAGCACTTGCTCTGTGGGCAATGGCTTCTAATAGGTCTAAACTATCCACCGAATGGATGAGGGCGTACTGCCCGACCACTTTATTGACCTTATTTCGTTGCAAATTGCCAATAAAATGCCAAGTAATGGCTTGCTCTATTTCAACAGGTAATGTAGCTCTTTTTTGGAGGGCTTCAACGGGTTTGCTTTCCCCAAAATGGGTTAAACCCGCCCGAAAAGCCCCTAACAGTTGTTCTGCCGTAGCATATTTTGATACTGCAACCAGCGTAACCCCTTGCCACCGTGGGTGTTGCGGATAGAAAAGCCCTACAGTCGGGTTCACCAACTTTTCTGCAATGGTTTGATGCCATTGATGAATGAGGATTTCATCTAGTGGCATCGTTAGCAATCGCCAAGATTGTAAACGAAACCGGGTTGTTGCCAAATAACGTCAGCTTCCGTGCTAATGCCCCCCCGAGAGCTGAAATCGCTATGCACCCGAATCCATCGAGGGTTGATGGCTTTTACTACATCATCTAGCACTTTATTGGTGATATTTTCGTAGAACATGCCGACGTTACGGTACGCCAACATGTAGAATTTAAAAGCTTTTAGTTCCACGCACAATTGGTCTGGAATGTATTCAATGGTGATGGTGCCAAAATCTGGTAAGCCTGTCATAGGGCAAACAGAGGTAAATTCAGGCACTTTAATGATAATTTTAAAATTACGATGCGGGTTTAAATTCGCCCAAGCTTCCACGGGCGGATAATAAGCATCTTCGGCTTTGACACTATAAATGTATTTATCTAAATCGGAGGTATTCGTAGCGGCGGGGTTACAACCAGTCATCATCATCATGGGGTTCAATCCTTTTGTTAGCGAGAGATTTTTTATCTTTCTTCAGATTAGCAAGAATATGAAAACCCTGCAATATAGTGATGGAAACCTTTTGGGCTGAAGCGTGAAACATTTTTTAGGTAACTCTGCCTTTTGAAAGCCCTTTGAAACAGAAGTTGTCTTTTATATTTTGCTCTGAGACTAGAAGTAATCGCTTTTGTAAATACCCTGTTTTTCGTATAATAAAACAGAAATCAGGAAACCGCTAAAACTGCTTTGGAGCATCTCTCAACCGTGAACCCCACCACCCTAGAAACCGCAAAACCCCAAAAAACAACCAAAAACCTACCCAACCATCCCACCTTCAATGGCTTCGCCTTCACGCTAGAAGCCCAACAAGGGCAAGCGAGGGCTGGCAGTTTTCAAACCCCCCACGGCATCGTGCAAACCCCTGTTTTCATGCCTGTAGGCACCCATTCCACCGTGAAATCGCTCACATGGGAACAAGTCGCCGAAACCAACGCCCAAATTGTGCTCAGCAATTCCTACCACCTCTATTTACGCCCTGGGCATAAACTGGTAGAAAAAGCAGGCGGCCTGCACCACTGGATGAACTGGCACAAGCCCATTTTAACCGATTCTGGCGGGTTTCAAGTCTTCAGCCTAGCCAAATTCCGAAAAATAACCGAAGCAGGCGTGCATTTTCAAGATACCATTTCAGGCAACAAGCATTTTATTGGCCCCGAAGAATCGATGGAAATTCAAAACAGCCTAGGCCCCGATGTAATGATGGCATTCGATGAATGCCCCCCCTACCCCGCCACCTACGAATACGCCCTACAAAGCCTAGAACGCACCCAACGCTGGCTAGAACGGTGCTTCAAAGCCCATAATCGTCCGCACGACCAAGCCCTATTTCCTATCGTGCAAGGCTCAACTTATCAAGATTTACGCACCAAAGCCGTCAAATTAGTAACGGAATTTGACGCCGTGGGTTACGCCATTGGAGGCGTCAGCGTGGGTGAACCTCGCCCGATGATTCATAAAATGACCCGCTATACCGCCCCCCTCTTACCCGCCAACAAGCCCCGGTATTTAATGGGCGTGGGAACGCTGGAAGACTTACTACAAGGCATCCGTTCAGGGGTGGATATGTTTGATTGCGTGCTACCCACCCGAAACGGCAGGCACGGCACGTTTTTAACACCAACAGGCAACCGAAACATCAAAAATTCAGCCTTCAGAGAAGATTTTAGCCCCTTGGTGGAAGGGTGCGATTGCCACACCTGCCAACACCATAGCCGTGCCTATTTACGCCATTTGTTCACGCAAAAAGAAGACGCTGGTAGAACACTGATAAGCCTACACAACGTGCGGATGCTAGTAAAACTAAGCGAAGAAGCAAGGGAAGCCATTTTAGCAGGCACCTTCGATGATTTTTACGCCGAACGCATGACAGCGTTAGGCTACGCCGATACCATCAACATTCCACAAGAAGAGGGATAGAATAATGGTAAGACATAATAGCATATTCTCTCATCGATTGTCGTTCCTAGCTTC
>JAPLIO010000046.1 GCA_026389055.1 Candidatus Melainabacteria bacterium
ACAATGGCGGTTTCAATGCCCATGCCTTGGAATAGGGCGGGTAAACTGCTGGGTTGCCCGAAGGTATCTGGCAGGTAGCCTGTAAATTCGGTGGCTCCGTAGCTTTTGGCGGTTTGCATGCCTAGTTGCAAGTTCCGAATAAGCGATTCTGCCCCAACCAGCACGGTATCTGGCATTACAAACCAAGGGCCAACGTGTAGCCTGCCTGAAGCTAAATGGCGTTGGAGTGCTTCGTTTTCTGCTGGGGTTAGCAGGGGTTGAACGTCGGTTAGGAGGGCGGTTTGCCCGTCTAGTGTGAAGCGGGGTAGGGTGGTTTGGGAAGTGTTAAGCTGGGCGAGCAGGGTTTTCACTACTTCGGCTAGGCGTTGTTGGTATAGGGGAAAGGGTTCGTACCATTCTCTATCCCAATGGGTTTGAAAATAGGCGTGCGTGCGGTTTTTTGGCATCGTTCTGTGGTTTCCTATACTGTTCCCTCTACGGGTTGGGAGAGGGCTAGGGTGAGGGTATTTGAACTGATTGTAACAGATTTATTACAATATAGTTGTTTTTTAAAAGATAGTAGCACAAATATCGGGTGAAGATACGTTTATGCTAACAGGAACACGCACACAACGCACACAGCAAGCGAAACTTTCCTACACACGCAACACACAATTTTTACTAACACACACACACGAACACACCCTGTAAGCACAATTGCCTTACAACTTTACTACAGGGGGAAACATAGGTATGAGCGGCAAGCCACTAGTGAACGATTTTTTTCGTTTTCGGCTTGAACCGCTCTTTTTTTTGGTTTTTTTGGGTGGATGATTATATCTATCAACTAGTTGCAGGCGGTTAGGGATTGTCTTTTAAATAAGCAAAGAAGGCAGTAAACTTAGGATGATTTTTTTTATTGTAAGGGTTTTTTACATAGTCTTCCAAGCCTGTTAAAATAGCTTTTTGAGCAGGGGATAACTTTTTAACAGCCTCCACGAAAGTGGAGTTAAAACGATTTTCAGTTGTTATCTCTGTTAACTTATATGAATTCATTATAGTAATGAGGTTACGGAAAAAGGTCTATTGGGCGTGCTAATTTTGTTACTGTGGTATTTTCCGCTTACGCGGAATGATTCCAAAGGAATCAACATTCGGTTATTTACTCGGTGTAAACGCCCTAATTCCGTTCGTACCGCTAGAAGCGGAGTGATTCCAGAGGAATCAACGTACTCATTATCCCATCCCACTAAACCTTTTTCCGTAACCTCAGTTCTATGTAGGGGAGGATCTGTGTGCCCTCCCGAACCAAGATGTTATGATGTTTCCGCATCATTGTTAGGAAGCGTAAATATTTGTTAAATGCTAACTAAATTATCATGGCTTTACTCTACAGTGGGTAACCGACCCACTTCAATAAAAGGTTGAAGTTTCCCGAAAGCATAGATATCTCCCCAACCCCTATTTAAGCCAAAGAAAGTGCCCCTCCAACCATGATGATTAGCTTCAACACCCCCTCATTTTCACTACCAAGGCTGAACAGTTTGTTTGCCACTACCTCTCAAACCGCCTTTCAAAGCCAATGGCAACAACTGCAAAACCAAGGGCTAACCAAAGCCCAACTACAAGAAGAAGCCAGAACATTACAAGCCCAGTTAGGCTTTGTGCCACCCCAACTACAACAGCTTATTAACCAATTTGATACGGCAGATACCAACAAAGATGGGATTCTTTCTCAACAGGAACTAGCCACGCAAGTGCAAACCCAACAAGCGAAAAACCCGTTTGCTGCGTTTATTTCCCAGCAAGGTAATGCTGGCGTTAGTAACCCGTTTGCCTATAATGCCAATAGTGGGGCAGGGTCGTTTCAGCTAGGGCAACAAGGGCTAACAGGTATTAGTACGTTAAATGCTACTAATAGAAATAACCGCTACAGTGCTTCTTCTGATAGGCTGACCAACCTAATCAGCCAATTCGGTAATTCAGGTACCGCTACCGATGAGGAAGGCGTCAGTTCTTCTTCGTTGCTTTATTAATATCAATTAAACGATTTAATGACGTGTTCTCAAATCGATTGCCGTTCCCTTCTTTAGCTGGTGGGTTTGTCAGGGGGTGCCTGTTTGGGCACCCCCCGACACGCTTTTTAATTATTTTGGACAAATTCAGGG
>JAPLIO010000004.1 GCA_026389055.1 Candidatus Melainabacteria bacterium
TGCAAACAGGTTGCTTTAGCAACCAAGAACGGAGAATTTGACGTGTACATAGAAGTACATAAGAATTCGAGTACCGCAAATGACAACGAAGATGCCCCAGATATCGAGTCATGCAAGAGGTCTATTGAACGATAGTGCCGATAGTGTATACTAACTAATACCCTACCGCTAGTGCCAATTTTTTTATTAGAGGATACTGTTAATGCTAAAAACCATGCCCGTGATTATTGAAAAAATAATAATGCCCACCATTAAAACGCTAATGAAATTACTATTTGGGCTAACCATTGTAGGCAAGGAACATCTTAAACCTTTTAGAGGAAAACCCTTTATTTTGGCGGGTACCCACACAGGTTGGCTGGATATCCCCACCTTGCTTTCTGCCACCAGAAAGCACGCCTTAACCTTTATGGTTGCCGAAGAAGTATTTAGCTACCCCCTTGTTGGACGTATTGTTAAATTTGCCAATACCTTGCCCGTTGCCAGAAATAAAGAACTCAGCAGCCTGAAGGCACTTGTTAAAACGCTACAAGAAGGCATGCCCATTGTTATTTTCCCCGAAGGCAAGCTAAGCGAAACAGGCGAAATTGATACCTTCCAAGCAGGGGCAGGGTTTTTACAACGTAAAACGACTGTAGCCATTATACCGTTCGCCATTTCAGGCGGCTTTCAAGCTTGGGCTTACAATCAACGATTCCCAAAGGTATTTCAAAAAATTGTACTCTCCTTTGGCGAACCCATTCTATTTGAGGCAGGGCGAAGCGATGCGGAGACAATTGCCTTGTTGCGTACCCGTGTAGAGGTATTAAAACAAGCTGGCGATACCCTACAGGGCTAATGAGCCATTAAAACCTATAAACCCCTATTGTATTTATTTATTATGTATGTTTATATATAGTATTATTGTTTTAGAATTAACTAATCATTTATAAAGTCATGTCCAACCTCAATTCCTCTCCCTACGCAACCCACTGGCTAACTAAATTTTTAGCCCCCTTTCAGCAATATAACGCTTGGAATAGTGCCTTAAAAGAGTGTATAGGCTCCAATATTCCGCACTTGGCGTTAGTGGCTTCTGTTGGGGAATTTTGGGATCAATTCATTAGCCAAGCTGGCAATACAGTACTCGTGTTTGGGGGCGGGTTTTCACTCGACAAACTGGCAGATACCGTATTTCATCGCCTAAACCCTGAAAAATTTACACAAGGGCTTTCCCCCAATACCCAAGAAAGTTATAACCTAGGCAAGGGGTTTGTTATTTACCCCATGATTGCCGCTTCCGTTATTGCTACGCCTTTTCTACGTAACGCCATTATGTCGCACGCCATGAAAACAGATAACTTTGTTCAATTGGCAGGGGTTAAAGGTAGTAAGCAACCAGAAAATTTGCCTGAAACGCCAGCACATCAAAAAACAAGGCTAGCCAAAGAGAAAAAAGACTTGCTAACCGCTGGTAAAATTATGGGGGTTGGTTCACTGCTGGGCTTGGCTTCTTTTTTGGCAACCCACCATGCCATTGTGAAGGATGCCCCCTTGCCCGCATGGATGAAGAAAGAAATCAAACCCTTTTGGCAAAAAGAAACCGTCTCGTTTAATGGGTTGTTTACCCTACCCAAAGGGGATTTTAGAAACGTGCAAGATGTGCCTCTCTATCTATTTTGGGGATTGGGTGCTTACACTGGTATGCTGTTGGCTTCAAGAGACCTTGTGGAATTTACGGAAAGCATGGCAAAAACCGTTTGGTTTGGCTTTGCCTTTATGATTGCACCAAGGTTGGTGGAACCTTATTTGGACAAACTGTTTGTCAATAAAAGCAATGCGTTTTTAGGGTCTGCTAGTAATATGACTTACGTTGCTAAGCTGGCAGTGGGTAGCGTGTTGTATGCAGGTATGCCAACGGTAATGAACCGAGTTTTTAGACGAGAACGGGCAAAAGAAGCGGGGTTATTAGTTGCTACTGCCCCTCAAAACCCAGTGCAACTTTACGCAGCGGCACCATCACCCCAAATGTTAAGCTCGTTGCCTCGCCCTACTGTCGGGGTTTATCAAACACGAGTAATGATGGGGATTTAAACTGTGAGTTGGTATAACCTTGATTTTCGTCCCAATAATCATGTCATACCAATTGACAATTTAAATAGCGTAAGAGTTAAAAGCAACCAGTAGGAACGACCATCGCATTTGCTCTGCAGCTGCCGATGCGTTCCGTCCACCGCA
>JAPLIO010000063.1 GCA_026389055.1 Candidatus Melainabacteria bacterium
AGGGCAAATGCGATGGTCGTTCCTACTGTACGATATTCAATCTTTGAATGGGTATAAATTGGGATTAAAGCACGAATTTCTTACAAGCCGTTCCAAAACTGGGGACGGCTTGTTTTTATGCTTGTAAGGGATTAACAATAACGTGTGTACTCAATAACAAAACCACTGTTAACCGCAAACTTAACCACCAATGCGTGTGTTTATTTGAATCCATCCGAAAATAATTAGTGTGTGTGAATAAAAACGTTTAGGGAATCAAGGCAAATGATGATGATGGGGAGTAATCCGCAGCAAGGCAAACCAAACCAAGGGCGGTTTGAGCAGTATTTAGGCATGAAGTACGCCAAAGAACTGCAAGATATTCAGCAACGCTTTGGCCCCGCTCACCAAAGTAGCCATAGCCTAAAAGATGCCGATTTTATGTTAGGGCATTTGGTTACGGCAGGCATTAACAACCTAGCTGGCGTGGTGTTGCAAGCCAAGCAGGCAAAAGCGATAGAGCAAGCACACCAAGCGTTAATACCCATTCCTGTTGAAAGTGGCGAAGCCCAAGCCATGCAACAACCCCCTAATGCGTATACGCAGAACCAGCAAGCCCACCCCAGCAGTTACGGTAGTTACAGACATTACAAAAAGTAACCAATTGTAACAATGTTGGCACCTTTTATGTTGAGGAGCCTTAATACCCTTGAAACCACCAAACACGCTAGATGTTTGGGTGGGTGTGTATTAACTCAATCAACATAAAGGAAATAAAACCATGGTAAACCCAATTAGTAAGTTAAGTCGCAATACTACTGAATTTATAGCGGGGGGGGGTAAAGCTTGTAACAGGTGCTGTTAAAGGTACGAAAGCATTACAAGCTTTGCAGGAATCAACCCCAGAAGAACTATTGACCTTACTAGAAAAGCTAGAAAAATTAACGCCTCAAACCCTCGATAAATTTAGTAAAAGTGCTGATCCAGCAGAGCAACTAATAGCAGAGGGGATACAGAATGAAATTAAAGTTTTAGGTAACGTATTTCCTCAAATAGGAGTATTAGTAGATAAATATCAAAAGGAAGAAGGGGTACTAGGTACTATTGCACGATTAGTAGTTTCACGAACTAAAAGTTTGAATCCCGTAATTGGTGATAAAGTTCAAGAAACTGTATCAAAACAGCAGGCTGAAGCCGAAGCACTTTTACGAAAAGCTGAACAAGCCAACAAGGGAGCTGATATCTTAGGCTTAACAGGAACTGAAAGAATTACTGAAGAACAACCATCTGCAGCTATTCTTAATTTGGCTCAGGCAGTACAAGCCAAACAAAAAGCAAGAGTAATTGAGGAGCTAAAGGGTTTCTCCAACTCAAACTTAGGTAATGATCCAAGCCTCAGCCAATTCGATGGATTATTCAAATTTCTTAAAACAGCCAACCAGTCTGAAAGCAGCTCTACATACTCAGACGGTGTATTTAAAGACTTTTCCAATCCTTAAAAAAATCAATTGAATCAATAAATCCTAAAAAAATACCCCACCCCCTATCGTCTTTCAACCAGCGATAGGGGGTGGTTGTTTATAGCCATTAAGAAACTAACTTAAAAACGTTCAAACTACCTGTTGAACCATAGCCCAAGCTCTTCAATTCATCCTGCAAGCGGTAACGCAACCACATAGCAGGGGAAGCACCCATCAATTCCGCCAACGCCAACGTTCTACGAATAGAAGGCAACTTCAACCCAAGCTCATAATCTGAAAGCATCTGCTTAGAAATGCCCAATTTCCCAGCCGTACTGGTCAACGTCCATTCCAGCCCCTCTCTCCAAGCCCGCATGGCAGTGCCTAGCGTTTGAGTTTTCCCCAATTCCGCCAATTTAGGCACTTCAGACCAATGAAGCGTTCCTGTATCTTCACTATTATCGATAGTCATGGGGTGTTATCCTTTCAACCGTTACAAAAATAATATCTTGAGCAGGGGTTATTTCATAAATAGCCCGCCACTGGAGGGTTAAACGAACAGACCGTTTGCCTTGCAGTTTACCCTTCAAAGGTTCATCGTGAAAGCCAGGAATTCTTCGAGTTTCAGGCAATCCGTATTCCTCTACAGATTCTGCCCAAGTAATCAAACTACGCAATACGTGGCTTGGTGCTTTGTCTGCTTGTTTTTGAGCCGTTTTCGTCAGCTTGACTCGGTAATTCAAAACAAACTGCTTTCATTTATACCTACAAGATGACACTATTTTGACCGAATGTCAACCTTTTATAACGACAAACTCATTTTTTTGTAACAGAAACTAGAAACCACTACCCCCGAAGGTATTCCGCCAGTAGGAAGGCTAATTCCAACGATTGATGGGCATTAAGGCGAGGGTCGCAAGCCGTTTCATAGCGTTCCCCCAACAAGGCATCGGTTACTTCGCTCAACCCACCCACGCATTCCGTTACATTTTGCCCAGTCAGTTCAAAATGCACACCCCCAGCATGGCTACCTTCCGCCTTATGCACCGCAAAAAAGCGTTTCACTTCCGCCAAAATCGCCTCAAAACTACGGGTTTTATACCCAGATTGTGCCGTATGCGTATTACCATGCATCGGGTCGCAAGACCATACCACCTGCTTACCTTCACGGGCAATCGCCTGAATCAGCTTCGGTAAGTGGCTTTCCACATTATCCGCACCCATTCGGCTAATCAGCGTCAAACGCCCAGCCTCGTTTTGCGGGTTCAACACATCACAAAGTTTCAGCAAGCCTTCAACATCGGTACCCGTGCCTACTTTCAAGCCAATCGGGTTTTGAACGCCTCGCAGAAATTCAATATGAGCCCCATCTAGTTGAGCGGTACGGTAGCCAATCCACAACATATGCCCCGAACAAGCATAATACTTACCCGAAGTAGAATCTACCCGAGTTAAATGCTCTTCATAAGGCAACAACAACGCTTCATGCGAAACATAAAATTCCGTTTCCCGAATAGCAGGCGAAACTTGGCTGGTTAGCCCACACGCCGCCATAAAGCCCAAACAATCGCTAATACGGTCTGCCAAAGTGGTGTAGCGTTCCGCTAATGGGTCGCCAGAAATAAATTCCAGCGTCCAGCGGTGAACTTCGTGTAAATCCGCATAACCGCCTTGGCTAAACGCCCGCAGTAAATTCAACGTAGCCGCAGATTGATGGTACCCCTGCACCATTCGGCTAGGGTTGGGGGTTCTGGCTTCTGGCGTAAAAGCAATATCGTTAATAATATCGCCACGGAAACTAGGGAGCGAAAAGCCATCGCGGGTTTCAAAATCGCTAGAACGAGGCTTGGCGAATTGCCCCGCCATACGCCCCACCTTCACCACAGGCACTTGCCCAGCAAACGTTAAAATAACCGCCATTTGCAGAATAACCCGAAACGTATCTCGGATTTTAACCGCAGAAAATTCTTTAAAGCTCTCAGCACAATCACCACCCTGAAGCAAAAAAGCTTCGCCCCGAGACACTTGGGCTAAGCGGTTTTTCAACTGACGCACTTCGCCCGCAAAAACCAAGGGTGGGTTTTGGGCTAATGTGGCTTCCGCTTGAGCAAAGGCTTGTGCATCAGGATAAGTAGGGGCTTGTTGGATGGGTTTGCTACGCCAAGAAGCAGGCTTCCAAAGAAGTTCTTGTTCGGCAGAGTTCGTAGACATCATCATAGGAGCAGTGTTTCCTTGTAAAGCATAATTTTCTTCATAAAAGCTTGATTAACTTACCACAAATATGGGAAGACTGCATTAGAAATGTAACAAAAATAGGGTATTTTACAAAAACCGTTGAATTATTGAATAAGACCATCCGAAAGTAACATTATACAGGCTATTGAATAAAGCCTTACACAAGCCAGATGCTCTCTCTCTTTTTGTAAAAAAGTACACAAACCGACTGGTTTTATAACGATGATGATAGGAAGGTTAACACCACATGATGATGAATGACAACAACCCTCACGGTAACGCAACGAATGAAAAAACTTACGCTACCCGCTTGGTAGGGAATACCAACGTGATTGACGTACAAATTGATAGTTTTGATCACCGCTACATTGAAACCTTCAAATCCGCCATTAACCACTGCCTAGTTAGCGAACAAAAAAAGTTGGTGCTTAACCTAAAAGCCGTTAACTTTATGGATTCAGCTGGATTGGGGATTATTTTGTATGGGCACCGTGCTTGCAAACAAGCAGGTGGGCAGTTCGCCGTTTGCGAAGCTTCGGGTTACGTCAACAAACTATTTGGTTTAACTGGGGTGGCTAAAGCCGTTCAAATTTACGGGGCGTTAGAAGATGCCGTAAAAGCCTAAGCTTTCGGCACAGTACACCCAATAATTGAGTCTAAATTATCCAGCCCTTCAACTTTCATAAATGCTTGCAAGCCTTTTGTTACCGTGGGAAACACCCACGGCGTACGAAAGGCTTGTGTGCCTATTTGAACGGCACAACAGCCAGCCATCAAAAATTCAATTACATCCGTGGCGGATTGTATGCCCCCCACACCAATAAGGGGGGTATTGGGAAACGTTTGAGCCAACTGCAATACATGGTGCAACGCTATCGGCTTCATGCCCACACCACTATAGCCCCCTGAAACTCTGCTCAAGCTGGCTTTTTTACGACGCACATCAATATGTGCCGCCAACACGGTATTAATGGCTACCAAGCCATCAGCTCCCGCTAATAAGGCTTGTTCCGCTATGGGAAGCACACTCGTTACGTTCGGGGTTAATTTCACCCAAAGCGGTACAGGGCAAACCGCTTTAACCGCCAAAACAACGGTTTTAACCCATTCAGGGGAACTACCAAACGAACTGCCTCCCGCATGAACGTTCGGGCAAGAAAGATTCAATTCCAAGGCTTGAATAGCCGACGCATTGCGGTGCTGAAAAATTTGAACAACCGCCTGTTCAAACGCCTCCACCGAACTGGCGGATAAACTAAACACCACGGGTACGCCGTGGTTGCTCCACGCAGGCAATTCGGTTTCCAACCCCTGAGCAATGCCTTTGCCTTGCAGCCCAATACTGTTAAGCATACCCAAAGCAGGCAGGCTGACTGTTCGTTGTTGAGCATTGCCCTTGGAAGATTCTGGCGTGAGGGTTTTCATCACCAACGCACCCATGTTTTCCGCTAACGGAAAACAGCGGGCAAAGGCTTCAGGGTTAAACGCCCCAGACGCATTCATTAACGGGCTATTGAAGGTTAATTCACCCATTTTTGTTACTAATGATGACATGATGGTTTAGCCTCCCACACCAGCTGAGATGCTTCAAAAACGGGGCCTTCGTAACACACCCGAAGCGGTAACCCTGTAGGGTTCGCATTTTCAACCACACATCCAAAACAAGCCCCTGTACCGCATGGCATATGGTTTTCCAACGAAACCAACACCCTAGCCGTAGGAAACGCTTGAGCGAAATAAGCCACACACGCCTTCATCATAGGGGTAGGGCCACAAACGACGATGGTTTCAACGGTTTCAGCCCACATGGATTGATGGTGTTTGATTAAGTCTATCACTGTGCCTTTTTCGCCAACAATGCCATCATCGCTAGCTAAAAATAGCTGATGTTCAGTGAAAATATCCGTTAATTGGGGCAATAACGCCTGTAAATCCGGCCCAAAACGGCTACCCCAAACCAGCAGAGGGACTGGCAAGCCCATCGCCTTTTGTTGAGAAGCCCAATACACTAACGGAGCAACCCCCACGCCACCCCCCACCAACAAAGTTTTAGCAGGATTGACCCCTTCGCCAATGGCATTACCCAACGGTGCCATTATTTGCACCGTACTACCAGCCGCCAAATAGCTCATTCTTCGGGTACCTTCGCCCACCACTTTGTAATAAATCTGCAATTGCTGGGTGGATGCATCAAACAATAACGGGCTGAACGGACGACGAAAATCAAACGAAAGGCAGTGGGAACTAGTTTCATCTGCTGGGGCTATTTCTAACATAAAAAACTGACCCGCCAAACAGCCAAACGCTTGTTGCTGGTGCAACCCTTGGGTTAGTTTAAGGCTTAGCAAATAAACATCATTCCCCAACACCGTATTGGCTAACACCATAGCAGGGAAATCGTCAATCAGCGGTTTGGGGAAGGTTAAAAGCGGAGCCGTTAGCATCATAAAAAAATTACTTCCCAAAAAAGCAGAGAGAACCAAAAAAGAGGCGGAAAATCTTAAATCATTGTAATATAAGCAGACAACCTAACACAATGATAGATTATTATCGGTTTAATATAAATAGAATTCAAAAAACTACTTCTAGGATACAACGACCATGGCACTGAATGCGTTAGAAATGAATTTTTTTGAAGGCCTACTTAGGGGGGCTAACCGTAATACAAAAGCCCTCACGGAAATAACGCCAACACCCGACCAACTAGCCGAAGAACTAAAAGCACACGCCCAAAAAGAATTAGATGCCCAATGGATACAAAACCCTTTTACTTTAGATGACCTACCGACCGATGCTTTCCAACGTCCTCAATCTACTGATAACGATGATAACAACGATGACGATGACAATCCCAATACCCCTAAAAAACCAAAAAAACTACCACCCATTTTAACACCTGCCTTACCGCAACGGGTAAAACAATGGCTTGGCTAAGTGCCCTTCATTTGTTAGAATAATGACTCTATACTCTCTAACCCTACCTCTATACCCATGAAAAGGACTCCTAACATGACGACCGTAGAAACCACACCCGCCCTTTTTGAAACTTCAAGAGCAACGGTCTATCCATTTACTCAAGCCGATTTTAGCCATCTACAAGCTCTGCATCAGCACCCTGATGTTTACATTACCACGTTTTCAGGCTTTAGCGATGATGCCCGTGTGCAAGGTGAATTAGAAGAATACCTAGATGAATATAACCGCCTCGGTATTTCCCAATTGAAGGTAATGAGCAAAGAACCAAACCCTCGGTTTATAGGGCGGGTTGGGTTGCAATTTCGCACGTTTCACCCTGATTTTGAGCCTGACTATGAAGTGCGAGTTTCATTACTGCCCGATTTTTGGGGCGGTGGGCTAGCAACCGAACTGATTCGTGCCACGCTGGATTATTCGTTTAATGAGTTAAAGCTAGAACGGATTATTTTAGGGCATTTTCAATCGAACCTTAAAAGCCACACCATTGCCAAGAAAATGGGGTTTAAACAAATTAGTGTGCTAGAAACGCCCAAAGAACTGGTTCTACATTACGAATTATTTAAAGCAGATTATCTTGCCAATAAAGAAATGACCCACTAACCATGATGATGATGAACCTTCTTTCCGCCCAAGGGGCAATTGTAACAGATGACCCCACCGCCGTTAGCCAAGCCCTACAACAAGCCGGTATTCCCCACGGAAAGTGGGAGGAAGCCCTATTTGCTGGCATCAATTACAATACCCTATTAAGCAACCCCAACTTGCAAGAAGCCGTGCTAGAAACAGTCAAACAGCCTTTAGCCACGCTGAAAACCACCTTCGGGTATTTGACGGAAGATATTGTTGGGCTAACGCCTACAACTCCTAATTTAGTCGGCATTTTAAAACAATTTCGGGCAGAACACCATCATACCGATGACGAAGTGCGGGTTATTCTGCACGGGGAAGGTATTTTCGGGATTATTCCGCCCGCTGGCAAAGGCGAACCATTTGAAGTTTCGCTCACCCAAGGTGATTGGATTGTGATACCTGAAAACACACGGCATTACTTCTATCTAACCGAAGAAAACACCGTCATAGCCTTGCGAGTGTTTAAAGACAACCCTCAATGGGAAGCCATTTACGAACCGCTAAAATAAAGTTAAAGTTTAACCAGCGGGGTGCCGATACCTAGAACGTACCCTATAAAACTCGCCCTTAACCCTTTTAAACAGGCGCTGTTTATGCTAGACTCAAAACAAGCCACAAGCCACAAGCCACAAGCCACAAGCCACAAGCCACAAGCCACAAGCCTTTAAGCTAGGCTTTACCCTTTCTGAACTACTGGTGAGTTTAGCGGTTTTAGGGTTAATAGCAGGGCTAACCGTACCTAGCATTGTAACTAGCATTGAAAAAACCAAAACGAAAGCTATGGCAAAAAACTTG